>QHOP01000137.1 GCA_003219345.1 Verrucomicrobiota bacterium | reverse complement strand
AATCGCAAGTTGCGGATCCAGCTTGAACACTCCCTGAACCTCCGGCGCGGGCGTTGCTGATGGTTTGCCAGGAGTGGGCGTCTGCTCGAGCGGTCGATGTATCCTCCTTTTTTATTTCTTCAACCTCGGCCAACACTCGTTTACCATCGGTTCCCGATTTCGAAACCTGGAACGACTGATGAAAGAAAAGACCTGTCAGGAGCGCGAGCTGGCCCACTGGAGGCAGTGGGAGGCGAAAGCCGACGAGGTCTGGGGCTGGCAGAGCCCGGCCGGCCAGTTGCGCGCCGCGCGGCGAGCAGAATTGTTTCGCGAATTGGGACGGATTGGATCCGGGTCGAAGGTTTTGGAAATCGGTTGTGGTACCGGCGAATTCACGCGGCGCGTAGCGCCGCTGACAAAGGAACTGTGCGCGACGGATCTGTCTCCGGAGCTGCTCCGCCGTGCTGAGCAGCGGCTGCGGGCAGAGTGTTCAACCGCGAATGTTATTTTTGAGCTTCAGGACGCAATGCAACTGAAATTGCCGAACGATTGTTTCGACACCGTGTATGGTTGTTCGATCCTGCACCACGTCAACGCGAGCCAGGCCTTGCGCGAGGTTTGCCGCGTTCTCAAACCCGGCGGCTGGTGTGTCTTTTCGGAACCCAACATGCTCAATCCGCAAATCGCGCTGCAAAAGAACCTCGGGTTTATTAAACGGAGAATGGGTGACAGCCCGGACGAGACGGCGTTTTTCCGGTGGGAAATGGAGCGACTGCTCCTCCAGGCCGGATTTAGCCAGCTCTCGGTGCGCCCCTTTGATTTTTTGCATCCCTTGACTCCGCCGCGCTGGTTAAAAACCGTCGAGCGGTTTGGCCTCTGTCTGGAAAAATGTCCTGGCTTGCGCCAAATCAGCGGCTCCCTGATTCTGTGCGGGCAAAAACCCGGACGCGCTTAAATGGACCCGCAAAATGTCTCTCCTAACGAACGAACTTCAATCGGCGTCCGGCGAACGACACCATGCGCAAGAGCAGCCAGCCGTGGCGCCAACGTTGGATGTTGGTCGCACCGTAGGTTCGGGCTTGATAACGAACGGGCAAATCCACAATGCGCAGGTTGAGTTTCGCGGCACCGAAGAGGAGGTCGAAATCGCCGAACGGATCGAAGTCGCCAAAGTAGGCGCGGTTGCAGGCGATGGCATCGTAGTCGGCACGGAACAGAACCTTGGTACCGCAAAGGGTATCTTTGACCGACTGCCCCAGCAGCCAGCTAAAGGCGAGGCCGAAAAATTTGTTGGCCACCATGTTTAGAAACCGCATCGCCTGGTCTTCCAGGGGATAAACCAGTCGCACGCCGTTGACGAATTCCGCCGTGCCAGACCGCAGGACTTCATAAAACTTCGGCAATTGTTCGGGCGGCACGGTCAGGTCGGCGTCGAGAATAAACAATATGTCACCCGCCGCGGCAGCAAAGGCCTCTTGGACTGCGCCGCCTTTGCCTTTGCTTTGTTGCTTCACGATTTTTATATTCCGATGGGAATGTCTGGCGACCACCTGATGGATTTCGTCCCAAGTACTGTCGGTAGAATGGCCTTCGATGAAGATAATCTCCGTGCCCAGACCCATCTCGGGGATTCGTTGCACAGCCGCTTCGATGTTGCCCGCTTCGTTTCGCGCGGGGACGACCACCGTGCAGCGATAATGCTGGTCGGGTGGAGTTTGGGGACGAGGACGCGCCACCAAACATAGGGTCAGGCAAAACGGCCGCAGCAGCGGCGCCAGCCAACGATTTAACAGCGGTTCGACCAGCGGCGTGCGGACCGGCCAAAGAATCCGCGGATCAGTCTTGATTACCTCCCAAGCGGCCAGATGCAGGAGGTTTTTCATATCCTCGGTGGAAAGCCAGTTTTGCGGCGGCGTGGGCGCCTTGGCGCCGATGGCCTCCGCGACGGCCAGCACGGGCCGCCATAGGTTGTTGAAGAAATTGATGACCAGCCGGCTGCGCGGGTGCGCGAACTGATGCAAATGCGTTAAGAACGCTTGGACGTCAGACAAATCGTTGACCAGGTCGGACAACAAGATGTAATCAAACTGTTCATCGCTGGAAAACTCCAGCACGTCGGCGACGTGAAACTCCAATTCCGCGTGACGCTGGCGCGCCAGGTTGATGATCGTCTCGCTGAAGTCGACGCCGACGCCGCGTGCGGGCCGGACTGCCGCCAGAAGATCGCCCAGGCCGCAACCGGTCTCCAGGACGCGCACACCGGGCAGAACCAGGAAGCCGAAGTGGCGCTTCAACAACTGATGATAATAACGTTGACTCTCTCTTACACGAAAAGACGCGCGGCGGTCGTAAAATGATCGGCGGTCCGTCATGCAGCCTGTTGCTACCTGCAAAGAGACTCTTTGGCGAGTCTCAAACACGCGAGAAGCATGGAAAATTTTCTGGTTTATGTCAGGCCTTCGCGCTAAAGAACAAAACGCATGAGTGGTTGGAAAGGCAAACCAACCGTGTCTTTATGTGAACGCTCTGGAACGCATGCCCCCTAAAGGTCTTTCCATTTTCAGGTCATCTTCTCAGGCCGAACCCGCAGACGCGTGGTTCACGCCGGGCCGTTTTGCGGCCTTGCTGGCAATCCTCATCTTTATTTTTTTCCCGGATGTTATCCTGGGAACGCGCACTTTTGTCTTTCGAGATTACGGCCTCTACGGTTACCCGGTGGCGTTTTATCACCGCGAAAGCTTTTGGCGTGGCGAAGTGCCGCTGTGGAATCCCTTGAGCGACTGCGGCGTTCCTTTCCTGGCCGAGTGGAGCACTTTGGTGCTTTACCCGTTGTCGTTTCTTTACCTGCTCTCGCCGCTTTCGTGGTCGCTGGGGGTTTTTTGCGTGGCACATCTCCTGTTGGCGGGTTTAGGAATGTACTTCCTGGCCCATCGCTGGACCGGGAACCGGCTCGCCGCCTCGGTGGCGGGACTGGCGTTCGCCTTTAACGGTTTCACGCTGAGTTGCTTGATCTGGCCTCATTACATGGCGTCGCTCGGGTGGATGCCGTTTGTGGTGCTGACGGCGGAGGGCGCTTGGCAGAAGGGAGGCCAGTTTGTAATCGTTGCGGCGGTGGTCGGGGCTCTGCAGATGGTCGCGGGACCGCCGGAGGTAATTCTGACAACGTGGCTGATTGTTGGAAGTTTGTGGGTCGGCCAATGTATGTTCGGGAAATCACCACCCTGGATAACCTTTAAGACGCTCCTGCTCCTGGTTCTGATCATCAGTGGCTTGTCTGCCGCCCAATTACTCCCTTTTTTTGAATTCCTGACGCATTCCCAGCGCGGAACCAACTACGGTACGAGCGAATGGTCCATGCCTCCCAGCGGCTTGGCCAATCTCCTGGTGCCTTTGTTTTACTCTTTCAAGACACCAGCTGGTCCCTACATGCAACACAGCCAATCGCTCGTCTCCTCGTACTATCTTGGAATTGGCACACTGGCACTGGGATTGTTCGCCGTATGCCGATTGCGCGAATGGAAGATTGGCTTGCTGGGCGGGATAGCCGCTCTCAGTCTGATTCTGGCCCTGGGTGATGCGGGGTATGTCTATGGATTGTTAAGACGAATTCTCCCTCAGATGGGGTTCATGCGTTATCCGATCAAATTCGTGATGCTGGCGTCGTTCGCAGTGCCATTACTCGCGGCTTATGGAGCGCGAGAAGCGCTCCGACGAGCCGATGGAACCAAGGGAAGGATTCCTCGCCTGCTGGGTACGATAGGATCCGTTTTTCTGGTTCTGATTCTTCTAATTCTATGGATCGCTCGCCGTTATCCCATCGATCAAGGGCAGTGGAGTGTGACGGCAGAAAACGGCCTGACGCGCGGGGCTTTCCTGGTGCTGGTTCTGGGCGCGTTCTACGCCATGACGAGGGTCGCATCGGTTCGCACGCGATTGCTGCTGGGTATCAGTTTGCTGCTTCTGCTTTGGCTGGATGTTGCGACCCACGCGCCTTCTCAGAATCCGACGGTGTTGCGGACAGTTTACGAGCCTGGGCTGCAACCGTTGCAGGAGTTGAAGCCCAAGCCGCAGCTGGCCGAATCCAGGGCGATGCCCAGCTTCAGCGCCCATTGGCGATTTCATTTCACCTTGCTTTCCGATCCGTTTAACACCTACCTGGGCGCACGGCTCGGTCTGTTTGCGGACAGTAATTTGCTCGACGGTTTGCCAAAAGTGGATGGTTTCTATTCACTCTACGTGAGGGAACAATTCGAAGTGCGCTCCACGCTGTACCTTTCCACGAACGTTATTCCACCAAACTACTCGAATGACCCATCATTCCTGTCGCGGGGGATCTTTTACATTTCAACCAATTATTTCGCCACAAACCTGGCGGATTTTTTGGGCGTTTCTCAAATTACCGCCCCGGGAAAGCTTTTCGATTGGGAAGCCCGTCCCACGTATATGCCGCTGCTGACTGCGGGCCAAAGGCCCGTTTTCCTTGATGCCGCTGGCTCATTGCGGGCGCTGTTGGACCCGGCCTTCAATCCGCGCCAGGTCGTCTATTTGCCCACAGATTCAAAGCCGTTCATCACGTTGACAAACCAACCCCTGGTGCGCATCCTCTCCCCGAAATTTTCCGCCCACCGCGTGGTCTTCGAGACCGAGGCTGACCAGCCGAGCCTGGTGGTCGCGGCCCAGACCTTTTACCCATGCTGGACGGGGTACGTGGACGGCCAGCCCACTCGTTTATGGCGCGCGAATCACGCGTTCCAAGCCATGCAAGTTCCAGCCGGACGACACAGGGTCCAATTAGTTTATCAGGACGGACGCTTCGTCGCAGGTATGATCATTTCCGCAGTCACGCTGATTTGCTTTATGCTCGGCGTACCCCGCGGACAAACAAGGAAAGCAGAGCCCGCCGAGAAACTGCCGGGCGATCCGACTGCGCCGGACGGATTGCCGTTTGCCGGTTAGGGGCGCCTCGGAATTTTTGCCGCAGCGTTCGAGACCATTTTTCCACTTCAACTCACGAACCCAATATTTTTCTGGTTTAGGCTGTCCCTTTGCACTACAGAGCCGTTACATGAGCTGATCGGTTTGCAGGTCAGTCCGGCGAAGCTCGAACGAGCCGAACCGATTGGGGTGATGGCTGTAACTGGCCTGAATGTCCGGCTGGCGAACCGAGGGCTGCTTTAATGTCGCAGCTCTGAATGCATGCGCGCTGAAAATTCTACTCGCTCAGGAATACCATCAACCGTCTCAAAGTCTGTGGATGCGTGGTTCACGCCAGGCCGTTTTGCGGCCTTGCTGGCAATCCTCATCCTTATTTTTTTCCCGGACGTTATCCTGGGAACGCGCACTTTTGTCTTTCGAGATTACGGCCTCTACGGTTACCCGGTGGCGTTTTATCACCGCGAAAGCTTTTGGCGGGGCGAAGTGCCGCTGTGGAATCCCTTGAGCGCCTGCGGCATTCCTTTCCTCGCCGAGTGGAGCACTTTGGTGCTTTACCCGTTCTCGTTTCTTTACCTGCTCTCGCCGCTTTCGTGGTCCCTGGGCGTTTTTTGTCTCGCCCATCTCATCTTGGCGGGACTGGGGATGTACTTCCTGGCCCATCGCTGGACCGCAAGCCGGCTGGCCGCCTCGGTGGCGGGCCTGGCGTTTGCCTTCAATGGCTTCAGCTTGAATTCGCTGATCTGGCCCCATTACACGGCGTCGCTCGGATGGATGCCGTGGGTGTTGCTGACGGCTGAACATGCCTGGCAACAGGGCGGTCGCTTTGTGATTGCAGCCGCGGTCGTGGGAACCCTGCAGATGTTAGCGGGGCCTCCGGAGGTTATTCTAACCACCTGGTTGCTGGCGGGTGCCTTGTGGATCGGCCAATGTGTGTTCGGAAAATTACCACCCTGGACGCTGCTTAAGAGATTCCTTTTTCTGGTTCTGACAATCAGTGGCTTGTCCGCGGCTCAATTATTTCCCTTCTTCGAATTCTTGCTGCATTCTCAGCGCGATGCCGGTTACAGCACCAGCGGGTGGTCCATGGCGCCTACGGGTTGGGCTAATCTCCTGGTGCCGCTATTTTATTGTTCCAAAACTACTGCGGGGCCGTACATGCCATACGGCCAAGCGCTGACCTCCTCCTATTATCTTGGCATCGGTGTGCTGGCGCTGGCATTTTTCGCCGTCGGCCGGCTGCGCGAATGGAAGATCTGGTTGCTGGGCGCAATAGCCGCCCTGGGCTTGATTTTGGCGTTGGGCGACGCCGGATATCTGTACGGATTCTTCCGCCGAGTTCTTCCGCAGATTGGGTTCATGCGTTACCCGGTTAAATTCGTCATGCTGACAACCTTCGCAGTTCCGTTACTCGCGGCTTGTGGGGTGCGGAAGCTCTTGTGCGAAACGGGCGAAGACAGCTCCAGAAGTTGGCGATTTTTCACTGCGCTATGGGTGACGATGCTTGGCTTGATCTTTCTTATTGTCTGGTTCGCATTCTACTATCCGGCAGGGGAGGAAGGCTGGGCTGCCACGGCCCGCAATGGTTTGGAGCGGGCGGGCCTATTGTCGTTGATTGTCGGAGTCGTTTATCGCCTCAGCCGCACAGGAAATTTGCGGAAGCAAGGCGTATTCGGTTTCATTCTGCTGGTCGTCATCTGGCTGGACGTTGCCACCCACACCGCGCCCCAGAATCCCACGGTGGCACGGACGGTTTACGAACCCGGGCTGCAACCGCTGCAGGACTTGAAGCCAAAACCGAAACTGGGTGAATCCAGGGCGATGGTCAGTTTCAGCGCCCGGTTTCGATTTCATTTCACCATGCTCTCTGATCCTTTTAACACCTATCTGGGCGTCCGGCTGGGTCAATTCTCAGATCTCAATTTGCTCGATGGCTTGCCGAACGTCGATGGATTCTATTCTCTCTATGTAAAGGAAGAATACGAAACGCGCTCCATGTTGTACTTTTCAACAAACACCCTTCCTCAGAATTACTTTGACAAAGAATTTATGGCACGGGGGATCCCTTACATATCGACCAATTACGTGACCAGCCTGGCGGATTTTTTAGGCGTTTCTCAAATTACCGCCCCGGGAAAGCTTTTCGATTGGGAAGCCCGTCCCACGTATATGCCGCTGCTGACTGCGGGCCAAAGACCCGTTTTCCTTGATGCCGCTGGCTCATTGCGGGCGCTGTTGGACCCGGCCTTCAATCCGCGCCAGGTCGTCTATTTGCCCACAGATTCAAAGCCGTTCATCACGTTGACCAACCAACCCCTGGTGCGCATCCTCTCCCCGAAATTTTCCGCCCACCGCGTGGCCTTCGAGACCGAGGCTGACCAGCCGAGCATGGTGGTCGCGGCCCAGACCTTTTACCCATGCTGGACGGGGTACGTGGACGGCCAGCCCACTCGTTTATGGCGCGCGAATCACGCGTTCCAGGCGCTGCAAGTCCCGGCCGGACAACACCAGGTGCAATTGGTTTATCGGGACAGGAACTTTCTCGCCGGCGTAACTATTTCCTGGATCACGCTGTTTGGCTGTCTGGCGGGCTTGGTCCGCCAGAGAAGCAGGAACGAAAACCTTGCGAAGGTTCAGAGAGTTCCTGTCGTCTGTAGCGGTTGATCAGGGTTTGCCGGTTTGTTGCGCTCCAGATCTGTTTGCCGGGGGAGCCGAAACGACCTTCTTTTTCAAGTCGTTGATCTGCTGTTGGATCGCCTCAGGCTTGGGCGAAACGGCTTCCAGTTTCTCCAAATAGGAGAGGGCCTTTTCCCAATGACCTTCCCGCTCCTCCAGTTGGGCCAGACGAGTCAGGATTTGCTCGAGCACGAAATCGTCTGGCTCGCCGTTCCGAGCCGAACGCTGCCGCCATTTTCCCAGAGCCAGTTCCCAGACGTTGCGCGCACGCTGAGAATCGTGGCGGTTTTCATCGAACACGCGGCCCAGCTCGAAGAGAATTTCGTAACTGTCCGGATTGGCCCGCCAACCTTCGCGAAGCAACTGTTCCGCTTCATCCACCCGGTTCAGGTGTTCTCGCAGCCAGTAGGCAGCGACCGTGTAAGTTTCGACTTTATGCGGGTCAAGGTCGGCCGCAATGCGCAACCACGGAAGAATTTCGCGGGCCTCGCCAGGCCGGTCCAAATGCGAGTGGCGCGACGGATAAAAGTTGCGGCTGAACCTGTCAATCCAATCGCGCGGCGGCCCCAGGAATCCCGCCTCTTCACTCTGTTCGCGCCCGTGCTCCGCGTCTGTCTCAGCCGCTGCATCTTTGGCGGCGGTGATGTGCGGAGCGCCGCCAATTGCCTGATCAAAGACCGAAGGATAATAACCACTATGAAAATAAACGTCGGCTTTGGTAAAAAAATGGTTGGCAAAAAGCTGCCGACTGTTGCCCATCACGACGCCCAGCAGGCTATCGGACTGAGCGCGGCCGCCCGCCCAACTCTGGTGCCAGGGCTGCAACCAGGTTGCCAGCGTAAAACAAGTTGTCGGCGGAAAACCAGCCAGGTGGCGAACAGGAAAAAAATCGCATAGGCCGCGGCGTAGAGCGTTGCGCCGACGCAGATCAGCCAGTTAATCGGGTCCCAATTGTGAACGACCAGGTCGCGGACATCAAACAGTTCCAGGTGTGGGACAGCAAAATAAACGGCGGACACGACGCCGCTCATGGGTTCCGCCAGTTGGACAGCGACCTTGTTGAGGTGCCGGCCCAATAACAAGATGCTCAAAATGATGAGCAGGCAGATGGTGCCATTGGACGACGGCGCGGCAAACACCACCGAGCCGAGCAACGTCATGGCGACGACCACCCCCAGCATCCACCAGTGCAGCCAAAGCGCCTGAAAGAAGCTCGCCGCCGCCCATTGATGTTCCCTCGACACACTGATGACGCCGAAGAAAAAGTAAAACACGATCAACGCCAGCCCGCACGCCAGCCAGCAGCCGAGAAATTTGCCCGCAATCAATTGGCCGCGAGTAATCGGCTTGGCGAGCAACGGAAAGATGGTCCGATTCTCGCGTTCGGCCGGTATTTGTCGGGCAGACGTGCCGACGGCGATGGCCAGCGCTGAAATCCAGATCAGCAACAGACAGATTTCCTTGAGGTAACGGACGATTCTGTCGTCGTTGAAAAAATGTAAGGACCCCATCAGCAGAGTGATGATCGCGGTCAGAACGAAGAGAACGTAAAAATCCTTCCGTCGGTAGAGCTCCTTGATAACTATGGAAGCGACGGACAAAGCGTTATTCATGTCCAGGTTCGTATCCGATCACTTTTAGAAATGCCTGCTCAAGGTTGCATTTGTATTTCTCAACCAGGTCCGAAACGCGTCCAGTGGCCTTAAGTTCGCCCTGGTGAAGGATGGCCACCCGATCGCATACCGTTTCGACTTCGCCCAACTCATGCGAAGAAAAGAAGACGGTTTTCCCCTTGCTTTTCAGGCGCTGAATCATTTCGCGCACGTTCATGCGCCCGATCGGATCCAGACCGCTGGTGGGTTCGTCCAGGATCAACAAATCCGGTTCGTTGATCAGCGCTTGCGCCAGGCCAATCCGTTGCTGCATTCCTTTGGAATAGGTCTTGATCGGACGTTTGCGGGCGGTGTCCAGTCCCACCAGTTTCAAGACTTCGTCAATGCGAGGGCCGATTTCGGCGCGGGGTATCCGGAAAATCCGCGCATAAAAGCGGAGCAATTCCTCCGCCGTAAGGAATTTATAGTAGTAGGTAAGTTCAGGAAGATATCCAATCCGCTGGCGGGCGATGGGATCGCGCACGTTCACATTAAAAATGTAGGCGGCACCACGCGTGACCGGGACAAACCCCAGGAGTACATTCACGGTCGTGGTCTTGCCGGCGCCGTTGGGTCCTAAGAAGCCGAAAACCTCACCGGGAAAAACTTCCAGACTCAGCCGATTGACCGCAACCGTCACTCTCTGACCGAACTCGCGGGTGCGATATTCCACAACCAGGTCTTCGATCTTCAAGATCGGCTTCATGCCAGGCAATTTCGCGGTTGTTACCGCCTGTGCCGGCATTATGCCGGCAGCTCTTATACGCGACGGCCAAATGAAACCGCTAATTTAGACAGAATACGAGGTCTGCTCCGCTTGGCGAGTCAATTCATCGATGCAGGCTCAAAACGGACACATCCGGACACATCCTTTCCTCGATCCAAAACAAGACTGAACGGGATGCCGACATTCAGAGTCCTGCATTAGCCGGCAATGTTTTGGGACCCGCTGAGTCAATGACGACGAAGCGCTCCTCCCGCGTTGGAACTGGGCACCGTTCCAGCCGCTGCCGATGCCGACCATGCCAGACTTGAACGTCGCGTCTTCGATCTGGGCAACCGTTTTGTCATGGATCATCACTTGGATGATTGTGCGGCTAAACTTTAGTCCAAGCCGATGCCATTGCTCCGCCGGGAAAAGGACCTTGCCCGAACCGATGATTGTCCTTGGGTCTCGCGTGTTGCCCTTGAAGTTCCTGACCAGGCTTAGTTCCCAGTCGCCATTATCACTGACTTTCAGCCAGTAACCGTCAGGTGGATTCATGTTTTCCGGGAATTTCCCGACCCGGCCAAATAAGGAAACGAACCCGGTTTTCTCAATCATGGCATCAACGTTGACCTGGTAGTCCGCCCAATTCGTCGCGCCCAGGAAAGTCTCGGGCGCAGGGTTGGAGTGAGTATGCCATTCCACCCCGCTACGCGGGATCACTTGCCTCAGCGCGCGGCCCTTGGCGTCGGCGCGTATTGCCACTTCAAAAGCACCTCCCTGGTCGGATAAATAGCGCGGTGTCGCCCCGGCTTCGTAGCCCTCAAAATCCTCCCGATAAGGAAATGGAAAAGGTTTCGCCGGTGGCGCCAGCGAGGCGCCCTTGCGCTGTCCGGCGGTGGTCGTCAGCGAGTAAATGCTGTGCGCATCCACGCTGATCATGAACGCCCCTTTCCGCGGTTGGATCACACCGAGTTCGGCGAACTGCTCCTTCGCATTGGTGCGCCAGACGTGCAGCGCCTTGCTCCCATAAGCGCCCTCCACTTGGAAATACAGCGTCAGCGGAGTTTCGGCATCCATCGTTTCGATGACTGTGCTGTAGTCCTCGCCGCTCGGCGATTTGAGTGTCACGACGCTGCCCCCTTCGATCAGCACGCACGCGCCATCAAGATATTGCCAGCCCGGCCGCGCGAATTGCGTTGTATGCGCCGTCGCCCAGACGGTCGGCGGGACCTCGTAGTGCCCCGACCAGGGGGTGTTGGCGCGCATGATTCCTGATCCAGGAACGGGCAGGTTGTCGTAATAAGAAGTGACCGGACTCCAGATTTCGGTCTTCGTCATCTTTCCAATCACATAGTTGCGGTTGAACACGCGCGCCAATTGCATCGCGCTCGTCCAGCTGGATTGCCAAGGGCCGTCTTCGCTCGCCCACAGCGGCATGCCGAGCTTCTTTGCCTGGGCGGTGCTCGCGAACTTCGGATAATGCGCGCCCACAGCATGAATAACGTCCCTCAGTTCAACATCTTTGACCATGTCGTCCACAATGGCCCAGCTTCGCCTGAGCGTTTCGTCCGCCGCGACGATTTTTACCTGGTTGAGGCCATTAGCATTGAGCGTCCTGCGAAGCTGTTTGATCCAGGAGATATTGTAGGCGATTTCATTCCAGACGCCTGTGTAATCAATCTGGAGGTTGTGGACGCGCTTCGCCCCCTGGATGAACTTCACGACGTAATCCGCCATGTCCTCTGAATAGAATTCGCCACCGCCAACCCAATACGGCGCGCCCCAGGCCAAACAATCCAAAATGAGTTCTGGATTTCTTTGCCTGGCCTCCTTCATTAGCCACCACTCATAGCCGCGAGTATAGTTCTGTTCCTCGCGCGTATGCATGTGGCTGGGCTCGCTGCCGCCGCTCGAATTGATGTCGCCTCCGATCTCAACCTTCAGATGCTGAAACCCGGCGCCAAAGTTCGGTTTGAAAAGATAGTCCAGAATCTCTCTTCGCTGGGGTTGAGGATAGTCAATCAGCAGTCGCGAGGACGCTCCCGCGCTTACTGCGCCGATACCCTCGAACAAGCGCCCTTCCTGACTCGTGTTTACAGTAATCAATATTTTCTTTTGGTCCCTTGGACCAGAGGGATGAAAGACTTCGACCGCCAGAATTCCCAAAAGGGCGAGCACTCCGGATATAACCACGGTCTTGCTGCAGGAAATCCTGGAACTTATCGAAGGGATCATGGAAGTGTTGGTGCGTGAGTGCAACTGGCGGGAAAACGGAGATGTGCGGACGGAAGCGATTCCGTGTTTCCTCCCGGAAAACTTGCCCGATGTGTGATCAATCTATTGGATAGTCGTGGATTCTCTGATGCCAGTTCAATTCCCGGCGGACTCTCGAACCTGGAATCGCAAAGTCAGACTGAGCAACGTGGCGTTCCAACCTGCAAACAAGAAAGGCTTGGGAGGAACTCCCAAGCCTTTTGGCTGAACGGTACAGATTAATTCAACACGTGAGTGGTGCTAAGGATCAGGCAGAGAGGCGCCTGGGACACGGACAGAATGTTATAGCTGGTATCAAAGGTCGCCGTGGTGCCACCGGCCGGACAAACCAGATTGGTTTGCGCAGCGGCCGTCGCTCCGGACCGGCCCAGGTACGGGGCGATGTCGGAGAGAGTCGGCGATGCGTTGGTGGCTTGCCGCGTCTCCAACGCCCATTGCTGCTTGGCGCTGTCAATCTGGCGCAGGTTGTTGATGCAGGCATTCATCTGAGCGGTCGTGCGCGCTTTCACGAAATTGGGAATCGCGATCGCCGCCAGCAGACCGATGATGGCCACCACGATCATGATTTCCACGAGCGTGAAGCCTAACTTAAGGTTTTTGTTGATTTGCATACACTGTCTTTCTGTTTGTTTTCTCGAACGCGCGGCGTGAACAACGCAGAAGGCGGGTTTAATTAGCACTGCTGTTGTGTTCACTTATTGCCCTCTGCAAACCGCATCGATAAGTCTAGCAGACTGGATGCCACGTTTAATTCCGAAAATTTTCTCCTGCATTTCGACTCATAGGGAGGCATTATCCCAAAGTCCCGTATCTGCTCGCGGGTTCTCGAAGGCTTCTGCGGAGGCGCTGCCGGCTCGATCATGGTAGCGCATGAGTAGACGGGACAACGATACAAGTAGGTGGATTGGTAATGGCATTGATTGAATAGCTGGTAGCAAAGTTCGTGGCAGTTGCGCCGCCCGCCGGGCACACCGGCATCCTACCGGACGTGCCCCGAACCAAATAAGGCTGCAGCTCTGTTTCCTCCGGAATGGCATCGCCAGTTCGCTTGTTTTCCAGCGCCCACTGCTGTTTGGAGCCATCAATCACGCGAAGGTTATTGATGCACGTTTTGACTTGAGACGTGTCCCGGGACTTCATGAAATTGGGAATTGCAATCGCCGCCAACAGCCCGATGATCGCTACCACAACCATTATTTCCACCAGCGTGAAGCCTGCTGGACGGAGGAGTCTAAATCTCATGACCATGCTCCCTTCTTATTTATACGAGCGGTTCTTGCGGAGCGAACCATTCTTTTTCCCGTCAGGTTTGCCAGGAACAGAGAATTTTCCCCACGCGCGCTCAGCCTCGGTTCCAGCCTGTCTCTGTTGAAACAGAGGGCTTGGGAGAGAACTCCCAAGCCCTTTCCTGAACGGTTACAGCCTAGTTCAACACGTGAGTGGTGCTAAGGATCAGGCAGGCAGGCGGCTGGGACACGGACTGAATGCTATAGCTGGTAGCAAAGGTCGCCGTGGTGCCACCGGCCGGACAAACCAGATTGGTTTGTGCAGCGGCCGTCGTTCCGGACCGGCCCAGGTACGGGGCGATGTCGGAGAGAGTCGGCGATGCGTTGGTGGCTTGCCGCGTCTCCAACGCCCATTGCTGCTTGGCGCTGTCAATCTGGCGCAGGTTGTTGATGCAGGCATTCATCTGAGCGGTCGTGCGCGCTTTCACGAAATTGGGAATCGCGATCGCCGCCAGCAGACCGATGATGGCCACCACGATCATGATTTCCACGAGCGTGAAGCCTAACTTAAGGTTTTTGTTGATTTGCATACACTGTTTTCTTTCTGTTTGTTTTCTCGAACGCGCGGCGTGAACAACGCAGAAGGCGGGTTATATTAATACGAACTTTGTTCACGAATTGCCTTCCGCAACCGCGTGAAACACGACAATAGCAGGCGTTGTGCCACGGTCAATTTCAGCAATGATGTCGCGCCAATGAGACAGGAATTGAGAATTCAGTTTAAGAGTGCCGCATCGATGTCCCAAAGTTGGCCAGCCCTGTCTGGTTATTGGCTACCGGGTGCGGGGCGGGTTTTGACCCTGCCACCGAGGCGGGTAGCGACGCCGCGCCAGCGTCCCTGGACGGAAACCTGGGGCGCGTTCCGCTTTGTTCGGTTGCCCCGCTGAACGCGGCGCGGAAACGCAGCGCGGCGCACTGTCCCTATCACGAAAACATGGTGGCAGCGTCAAGACGCGCCGCTGAGTGCGGCGGACGAGCTTGCCTTCTTGTCGCGGCACGCAATATCCAGTTACACTCATTGGCATGGCGCTAACACGAGACTCGCGGATTTATGTGGCAGGTCACTGCGGTCTGGTTGGGAGCGCGATTTGGCGCGAAATGGAACGGCAAGGATTCACGCGGTTGATCGGCAGAACACATGCCGAACTCGATCTGCTGGATACGCGCGCTGTCGGAAGATTCTACTCAAAGGAGAAACCGGAATACGTGTTCGCGGCTGCAGCAAAGGTCGGCGGAATCAAAGCCAACGATTCTCTGCCGGCAGAATATCTTTATCAGAATCTTCAAATTCAAAACAACGTGATTCATTGTGCCCACCAGGCTGGAGTGACAAAACTGCTGTTCCTCGGGAGCTCCTGTATTTATCCGAAGCGGGCGCCTCAACCGTTGAAAGAAGAGTACTTGCTCACTGGCCCGTTGGAACCGACGAACCAATGGTATGCGGTTGCAAAAATCGCCGGCATCAAACTCTGCCAGGCGTACCGCCGGCAATACGGCTGTGACTTCATCAGTGCCATGCCCACCAACCTGTATGGGCCGAACGACAACTACAACCTGGAGACATCGCATGTCCTGCCCGCTTTGATCCGCAAATTTCACGAGGCAAAAGCCGCCCAAGCTCCTGCCGTGGCTTGTTGGGGTAGCGGCTCACCGCTGCGTGAGTTCCTTTACGGCGATGACCTGGCCCGCGCCTGTGTTTTACTCATGCAGAACTACAGTGAGGAGCAGTTCATCAACGTTGGCTATGGCAGCGATATCAGCATTAAACAACTGGCCGAGCTCGTGCGGCGAATCGTCGGGTTCGCGGGCGAAATTGTCTGGGACAAATCCAGGCCGGATGGAACCCCGCGAAAATTGATGGACAGTTCGCGTTTGTTTGCGATGGGCTGGAGGCCGCAGATCGACCTGGAAACGGGCATCCGCCTGGCGTACGAAGATTTTCTGAAAAGATTTTCCTCCCCCAAGACGTCAGCGTGACCGGCAGAAGCTGCGCGCTGGAGGGCCTTATCCCGCCACTTTGATTCTGCCTTCGCGATGGTCCTTGAGCAGCTTGATGTCGGCCTCCACCATCAGCTTGACCAGATCGGCAAATTTCGTCTTCGGCTCCCAGCCCAATTGACGCCTGGCTTTGTTGTAGTCTCCGATCAACAAATCCACTTCGGCGGGGCGATAATAGCGCGGGTCAATTTCCACGTGTTTCTTCCAGTCCAAACCCACAGAACCGAACGCCGCATCGAGAAACTCCCGAATGGAGTGGGTTTCGTTTGTGGCGATGACGTAATCCTCCGGCTTGTCCTGCTGGAGCATCAACCACATCGCTTCAACGTATTCCTTGGCGTAGCCCCAGTCGCGTTTCGCATCCAGGTTGCCGAGATAGAGTTTGTTCTGCAAACCGGCGAGGATGTGGGCGACGGCGCGTGTGATCTTGCGAGTCACAAACGTTTCGCCACGGCGAGGCGATTCGTGGTTGAACAAAATGCCGTTGCACGCAAACAAGCCATAGGACTCGCGGTAATTGACGGTGATCCAGTGCGCGTACACTTTCGCACACCCATATGGACTACGCGGGTAAAACGGCGTTCTTTCGGTCTGCGGAATTTCCTGCACTTTGCCGAACATTTCGCTGGACGACGCCTGATAAAAGCGCGGCTTGATGCCGGTCTCGCGAATGGCCTCGAGTAATCGTACGGCGCCCGTGGCCGTTATGTCCGTTGTGTACTCCGGGCCGTCGAAGCTTACCCGGACGTGGCTTTGAGCCGCCAGATTGTAGATTTCCTCCGGCTGGATCCTGCCGATCAACCGGGATAACGCGCTTGCGTCGCTCAAATCGCCGTAATGCAGGAAGAGCTTGGTTCTACCCGAATGAGGATCGTCGTAAATCGGATCCAGTCGTCCTGTGTTAAACGTGCTCGCCCGACGGATAATGCCGTGCACCTCGTAACCTTTCGACAGCAGCAGTTCCGCCAGATACGAGCCGTCCTGCCCGGTGATGCCGGTGATGAGCGCTTTCTTAGCCATGATTTGCGAACAAGAGATTTGAAAACTTCACGCGCGATGGCAAGTCCGGAAAAAGCGGGACACGAAAGCTTGCGGAGCAAGTCTGTCTTCATACAATGCGCCGCGATCAACATAGCGATCTGAACGGTGCGAACATCATGAACCACATCGAAGAAACACTGGTACTCATCAAACCTGACGCGTTGGAGCGCGGCCTGGCGGGAGAGATCATTCGTCGATTTGAAGCCGCCGGTTTGAGGATCCGTAACGTTCGGTGGGTAAGTCCGTCTCTCGCGATGGTGGAAAAGCACTATGCCGACCTGAAATCCAAAAACCCGCGCGCTTTCGACCGAAACACGCGTTATCTCGCGAAGAAAAACGCCCTCGCTCTTGTTCTCGCCGGCGTCAACGCCATCGCGAAGGTGCGAATGTTGATCGGCCCGACTGAGCCTGCAGCGGCGCCGCCCGGGACGATTCGGTGTGACCTCAGTTCGGATACGATCAAGTTTGCTGATTCTCAGGATCGAGGGTTGTATAATTTGGTCCATGCGGCCGACTCGGCGGATTCCGCCAATAGGGAAATCGAACTTTGGTTTGGATGAGCTGATTCACTCGACGAAGGCCAAGTGAAGCCGTCCAAAGCTGAAGTAGTTGGGTCAGAACTTATTCTACGAATTGGGTCTGCCTCCCGCGTTTGATCCAAATCATAACCAAACTAATGTCTGCGGGAGAAACGCCTGAGATTCTCGATGCCTGACCTAAAGTTCCAGGGCGGATTGTATTGAGCTTTTGTTTGGCCTCTGTGCGCAAGCTCGGTATCGAGTTGTAATCAATCCAGGCAGGGATTCTTTTCTCTTCCATTCCCTTGAATTTTTGCACCTCAGTTTCTTGTCGATCAATATAACCAGCGTATTTCAATGAGATTTCGATTTGTTGGACTACTTCCTCGCTGAGGTTTTCATTCTTGCTAGGCAAGTCGTTGTACATTATAGATCTGCGAATCATTTGCGCCAAATTGGCAGAGCCATTTTGTGTTTTTTCCAGTCGTTCCAGCTCCTTCGTAATGGCCTGTTGTTTCGCCAAAAACTTTTGATAGTTGCGCGACGGTAGCAAGCCTATCTCATGCCCGATCTCACTGAGCCGGAGATCAGCATTATCTTGGCGCAGCATAAGCCGATACTCGGCACGTGAAGTGAACATCCGATAAGGTTCTGTTGTTCCCTTCGTGACCAAGTCGTCAATAAGCACGCCGATGTAAGCTTGGTCACGGCGTAGAACGACCAGCTCCTTACCTTGGATGCGCCGTGCTGCGTTGATTCCAGCGATCAATCCTTGAGCTCCAGCTTCTTCATAGCCGGATGTCCCATTAATTTGGCCAGCCAAGAAAAGATTCGAACAGCACTTCGTTTCCAACGAAGCTTGGAGTTGCGTCGGGAACGCGAAATCGTACTCCACTGCATACGCCGGGCGCATTATTTCCGCATTCTTGCAGCCAACGATGGTTCTGACCAATTCCACTTGCACCTCAAATGGGAGGCAGGTTGATAAGCCGTTCACATAGATTTCGTCTGTGGCAATTCCCTCTGGCTCGAGAAAGATCTGGTGCCGCTCCTTCTCAGCAAACTTTACGATTTTATCTTCGATCGATGGACAGTAGCGAGGTCCTATCCCTTCAATGGCACCAGAATACATGGGCGATTTGTGAAGGTTCGCTCGAATTAAATCGGCCGTCGCTTTGGTGGTGTACGTGATATAACATGGCATTTGGCCGTTTAGCTTCTCCAAAATAGACCCTGGTGGGTATTTACCAGTTGAATCGCTGATTCTTCGCGGACTTACATGAGACTGTTCCACGTGGAACAAATCGTCCTTCCAGTAGCTAAAGTAGGGAACCGGCTCGTCACCTGGTTGGTGTTCAGTTTGCGAGAAGTCAATTGAACGACGTAACAGCCTTGGTGGCGTTCCGGTTTTCAATCGGCCCAGTTCCAAGCCCATTTCCCTGAGCGAATCCGAAAGATTCATGGCGGCGGATTCACCTGCTCGGCCTCCCGATTGTTGGTTTGAGCCAATATGCATCAAACCACGCAGAAACGTACCGGTTGTAATCACGACGACTGTTCCAACGTATTGAACACCAAGAGTCGTTTGGATGCCATAGGCTTTGCTGTTCTTGCGCAACAGCTTGGCGACTTGGCCTTGCTTAACATCTAGATCAGGCTCTCTTTCGCAAATCCATTTCAACCTGAACTGGTAAGCTTTTTTGTCGCACTGTGCACGAGGTGCCCAAACCGAAGGTCCATTCTTGTAATTGAGCATCCTAAACTGCAGACCGGTCATATCTGTGGCCTTGCCCATCTCGCCACCAAGTGCATCGATTTCACGTACCAAGTGTCCCTTGGCCAAACCGCCAATAGCCGGGTTGCACGACATTTGTCCAATCGTATCCAAATTGATTGAAAGCAATAGGGTTCGGCAACCCATGCGTGCCGCTGCTAATGCAGACTCAATACCCGCATGGCCAGCTCCAACCACGATGACATCGTAAGTTTTTGGATAAACGAACATGGCGGTCAAACTTTCGTGTAGGTGGTCCCCAGTAGATTGTCACCGGGTTGCCTGACTATTCCTCGATATGGATTTGCTTCCAAACGTTCGCATATCTTAAAGACAGTTTCTTCATCATATTTACCACCAACATGTTGCGCAATATCCGTGATCGTTTTTGGCTGACCAGCATGTGCTGATAAGCATTCCAAGACCTTAACCTGCAGGGCGATCATTGCATCAGCAGCCTTCTTGCCCGCCTCAACCCCCGGTTGATGATAAGCATTGATATTAACCAAGGAGGCATAGAGTCCGACAGCTCTTTCGTACAAGGCGATCAAAACGCCGATACTGAACGCCGACACCTCCTTTAAAGTAATGGTAATTGATTCTCGATTCTTCTCATACAACGCTTGGCGCGTGCCCAGAAGGAAACTGTTGAGATAATCGCCAGAGGTAGCGTTCGGTTCCACGAAGAACGCTTGACCTTCTCTCTCTCTCAGCACTTCGATGAAGGTCACAAAAAAATTGTTGATGCCATCTCTGAGTTGCTGGATGTAGGCATGTTGGTCCGTCGACCCTTTATTTCCGTAAACCGTGATGCCCTGATTGACGACCTTCCCGTTCGAGTCTAATTCTTTGCCGAGAGACTCCATAATCAGTTGCTGCAAATACCTGGAAATTGGTTCAAGCCGATCCTTGTAAGGCAGGATAACCATATCTCTAGTTCCTTTACCGTTACCGGAAAAATGCCACATCGACGCCAGTTGTGCCGCAGGGTTTGATTTAACGTTATTCTTGCGGGTAACAGCATCGCATGCACTTGCGCCAGCCAACAAACCATCAATTGCAACACCTTGCAACGCAGCCGGTAATAGCCCAACGGCTGACATTTCACTTGTTCTGCCACCGACCCAATCCCACATAGGAAAGCGCCTTAGCCAACCATTCCCGACGGCGTATTTATCCAATTCACTGCCGACGCCCGTAATTGCCACCGCGTGCGAACCAAAATTTAGACGAGCCCGCTCGAACGCCGCCCGCGCCTCTAACATTCCGTTTCGTGTTTCCTTTGTGCCTCCGGATTTGGAGATAACAAGGCATAACGTTTCGCCGAGTTCAGAATCAATTTTTGACAGCACGCTGTCCATACCGTCTGGATCCGTGTTATCGAAAAAATAGACATCCAGCGGGTCGGTCTTGGGATTCGCGAGAGCTTTCGAAACAAACTGTGGCCCCAACGCTGACCCTCCGATGCCAATCAGGAGGAGATGCCTGAAACGCGCGTGCGTTCCCCGCACTACGCCCTTATGCACGTCCGAAGCAAATGACTTGATATCCACAACGGTTCGTTCAATCTCTCGGCGGATTTCAAGCGAAGGTGCCAAGGCTGGAGTCCGCAACCAATAGTGCCCTACCATCCTTTTCTCATCCGGATTGGCAATCGCGCCTCGCTCCAGGTCTGTCATCGCCGTGAAGGCGCTTTGTATGCGAGGGGCCATCATTTCAAAATAATTGTCTGGAAAATTCATGCGACTCAAGTCAAGCGCAAGGCCAAGGGATGGGAATTCGGAATAATACTCTTGGAACCGTCGCCATAGTTCTTCGTTCGTCAAATTCATATCTCAAGCAGACAATAGTTGGTGGAGATGCACAAACGAAAGAACGAAATTATTCGCTGCAACACTTCGTTCAAGCCGCGGGACGCTGCGAAGATTACAAACACACCAGGATTTTGTACCTTTGAATGAATTGCCAAAGCTGAGTTACTTGGTAAAGTGCGGCCATGACAATCCCAATATTGCTCCTTCTGCTCCTGGTCGGACTGATTGGTGTTGGCGGCCTTGGGTTGATGGCAACTTACAAACCTCGTAAACACGGTCAAAGGGTACGCCGCGCACGAAAAGGAAACCTTCGAACGCGTCATCAACGCTCGCGCGAAGGCCACGAGCGCCACTTCGCCGGCAGAAGTCATCAAGGCCGAAGGCGAACTCAGTTCTGCGCTAGCGCGACTGCTTGCCGTGTCGGAGTCCTATCCGGAATTGAAGGCGAACCAAAACTTTCTTTCCCTCCAGGAAGAATTAACGAGCACTGAAAATCGAGTCGCCTATGCACGCCAGTTTTATAACGACTCAGTCACCAGGCTAAACACGCGGATCCAGACTTTTCCGACGGTTGTCATTGCTGGCATGTTCGGGTTCAAAGAGGAACCGTTCTTCGAAACGCCGAGCGAGGAGAAGGAAGCGCCTAGAGTTCAGTTTTAGAAAGAATGAGAAAAATTGCTGGTGACGGGGGAGCGTTTTTGCGTGTTAACGTGGAAGGGAATTGTGGTTCAAATTTCAGAGTAATTGTATCAGCCGAGGCGTCGGGGAGTGCGTGCCAACTACTGGCCGCCGCGGTTGCCCTCAACTACCTTCAACACCTCCTCACCGGCTGGATACCCTGGTGCGTCTGCCCTGTCTCCTTGCGCCAGCGCCCTTGACACCCCCCCCTTCACTGATAAGCTCTCGCATTCCGTGAAAAACGGGGCGTTTGGCGCGCATGTTCCGCGCTCGGGCACAATGGTTTTGACCACGCCAACTCGAACTGAATCATCGCATGAAACGTCAATATCAACCGTCGAAGATTCGCCGTAAACGACAGCACGGCTTTTTGAGCCGAAGCTCCACCCGGAGCGGGCGGGCCATTTTGCGGAACCGTCGTCGCTTGGGCCGCAAGCGCCTCACGCCGGCCTGATCTTTCTATGGCCGCCGAACGGCCTTCGCTGCGATTGCCTCAGTCAATGCGTCTCAAGCACTGGCGCGACTTCGCCGACGTCAGGCAGCAGGGCCAACGCCTGGCCGGGGGTTGCTTGATTGCCAATTGGAAAACGTTGCCGGCCGGATCGGTTTCGCAGGTTGGTATCATCACCGTTCGCAAACTCGGCTCCGCGGTGGTACGGAGTCGTGCGCGCCGTTTGCTGCGTGAGACGTTCCGGGCGCATCAGCACCATTTGCTGCAGCCGGTGGCGATGGTCCTGGTGGCGCGATCATCCATTGTCGGCAAATCGTTGCCTGAAGTGGAATGTGATTTTTTGTGGGCCATGCGGCGGGCCAAGTTATTGAAAAAACCGTGAGTCCGACTCAAATCATTTTGTTTTCGGCGGTGCGACTGTATCGGTGGGTGCTCTCTCCGGCGAAAACGGCCCTGTTCGGCTCGCTGGGAAGATGCCGCTTCACGCCGACCTGCTCGCAATACGCCCTCGAAGCAATTCAGCAACACGGCTCCCTGCGCGGAAGTTGGCTGACGGTTCGACGGATCTGTCGCTGCCACCCGTGGGGCGACTGCGGCCACGACCCCGTGCCGCAGAAAACTTCCGGACTCCGAACTCCAGATTCCCAATCCCGCGTTTTGCCTGCCGGCAGTTTGCGAAATGAAATGACGCGTCGCGCGCCCGGCGCAGTTCGCAGCCGCGACCGCTAAATAATGGACCGCAAAGCTGTCATCGTCCTCGTCATTTCGTTCATCCTGCTGATGATCTGGTACCCGCTGATGAACCGGCTTTACCCGCCGCAGCCGATGCCACAATGGACGAATTCTGTCCCCAGCGCGGGGAACCAGATTGCCGCTGGCACCAATGCGTCGGGTACCACGTCCGGCGTCTCCATGCGTTCACCCCCCACGGCGGCGCGCTGAAGCTGGTCGAACTGAAAAATTATCCGGAGTCGGTCGCTTGCCGGATCAAGAACGGCTCTCCGACCAGCAAGGTCGCCACGCTCAACACCAGGGCGCCGGCGCCGGCGTTCGCGCTGCTCGGCAGCGACGCGCTGCAAGGCGACGGGATTTTCCTTCTGACTAAAACGGACAGCGGTGTCCGTGCTGAAAAGACTTTGCCCATCGGCGCGCGTCTGGTGAAAGAGTTCCGGCTCGGCACAAATTATCTCCTGGATGTCACCGTGCGGCTGGAAAATCGCACCCGTCAGCCAATTCAATTGCCGGCGCAGGAACTGGTGGTTGCCACGGCTACGCCGCTGGGCCCAAGCGACAACGCGGCCTCAATGGCTATGGAGTGGTTTGACGGCGCGAAAGTGCAGAGCGTCAGCGAACCGTGGTTCGCGAACCGCACCCTCGGCTGTTTTGCCGGCACGCCGCGGACGGAATATCTTGCCGGCAACAGCAACGTGCTATGGGCCGCGGTTTACAATCGGTTCTTCACAATGATTGTCGTGCCGCCGACGAACGCGCCGGGGCCAGAAGTCGTGGTCCGCCGCGTCCATCTGCCGCCGCCCGGCGCAGATGAAATCGCGACCAACCCGAAAGCGATGACAAACCAGTTCGGCTTTCAAACCGCTTTCGCGTATCCGGAAATGACGTTGGCGTCGAATCAGAACGTCGAGCACCGCTTCGATGTGTTCGCCGGTCCCAAGGAATATAAGACATTGGATCGCCTCGCCGCAAAATTGGGCAACAACGTGGACCTGGTGATGGGCTTCGGCGGGTTCTTCGGCTTCTTCGCGAAACTGCTTTTGCTCTCCATGAACGGTCTTCACGCCCTGGGGCTTTCCTACGGCTTCGCCATCGTCGCCATCACAGTCGTCATTAAACTCGTCTTCTGGCCGCTCACTCAGGCGAGCACACGGTCCATGAAACGGATGCAGGTGTTGCAACCGCAAGCAAAAGCGATTCAAGAGAAATACAAAGACGACCCAATGAAGATGCAGAAAAAGATGGG
>QHOP01000565.1 GCA_003219345.1 Verrucomicrobiota bacterium | reverse complement strand
CTGTGCATGCGATTATCGGCAAACCGCAGGCAAGGTAATCGGCTTGCCGCGACGGCAAGGAGAATCTTGCGACTGTATTACTCGGGTGCGAGACGGGAAGATAAGCCAAATGGCACTTCCGGAGCAAATCCTGGTAAGCATCGTGACTGAGCAGCCCGTGATCGCGGATATCGCCCTGCAATTCTTCAGGCAGTTGTTTGCCTGTTGCTCCGGAGTAGTGCAGCTCAACCCCGGGAAATTGACGTTTGATTCCCGGCCATGCCTCAATCAGCAGCCGTCGGGCTGGATTTTCCGGGTAAACACCGCTCCAGAGCGTGCCAGAGGCGACTATTCGGAGTGGACTTTCCAGAGGCTGCCGCCCTACGGCGGAGAAATCCGAACAACACGGCAATAAACTGACGGATCTAGCTCCGCTGTTTTGCACCTCAACAGCAATCTTCTCGTTGATGCATATCACATGGCTGGCCTCGCGGATCAGTCGCCGAAACTTGGGCGTCTCTGCTTCCGTGAGTCGGTCGTGAAGAATATCCATGACATGGAGGACAAAGGGCGGCTTGTCCACTCCTTCCCAAAGCGCACAGGCCCGGGAAGCATCCCATTCTTGCATGCAAATCACCCAGGCGCGCTGCGGACGCGGCCCGAATGCGCATAACTTGCGTATGAGCTTGGTTTTGTTCAGGCGATCCTTGTCCCACCAGTTCAAACCGCACCGCTTCCGCCAGCGCGCGTAAAAACCGCCCCCGCGAGGAAACGGCCACCGCCAGCCGGTCGAATTATCGGCGACCACGACTTGCTCCACCGATTCTGCCCCAGCCTCGGATACATCCCACATCAAATGCACCACGGCGTCTTCCACATTGTTTAGCAAGCGACTGAGATACACAGACGTGCCGCTGGTTGGAGCTAGACCCGTTCGATATAGCAAGTAGAGCGGATCAATCATGATCTGTTTCCGGGTTCTGTCTCGGTCCTTTGCCCATCCTCGAAGTACTGCACTCAACCGGTGCTATCGTTCCGGGCTGCGCTCCTCGGGCGACCGGCTTACGCGCCAAATAGATCTTCCGGTGGTTGGTGGCAAGTGGGTGAGACGAGTAAATCGGAGGACGGAGGCAATGCCGACGGATGAACCCTTCATCGAAGGACGACTCATCAAGCGCAGTGACATCGAAACCCTCGCCGGTGAGGTAGCCAACGAAGTCAGGCCCGTATATCCGCTGGTGATCTTCCTGCCCAGCCAATCGTAACCGATCTGCGGGAGAAGCATCGAGTGGTAATTCAACCTTGACTCTGAGATCGTCGCCTTGCGGCACCGTCAGAATAGCCGTACCACCTGCGGAAAGCACTCGCCGCAGTTCGCGCATCGCCTGGAGATCGTCTGGAACGTGTTCGAGCACGTCGCAGGCGATGATGGCGTCGACCGCACCGTGCGGGAGGCAGTCCATTTGACACATGTTGAGGCGCAGATCGCAGGCCGGGTTGAGAAAGTCAGCGGTAACATACCGCCCCGCCAACGGCTGGATCAGCGCCCGGACGGCTCTCTCCGGTGCGAAATGCAGGACTCTTTTGCCCACGAAGAGCTTCTGGAACGACCATTCCGGCAGCGATTGAAAGCAGGCCACCATCAACCGATGTCGCACCTCCGATTTACACTTCGGGCAGATGGTATGCGGATGCCACGAATCGCTGCTGAACTCCCAACCGCGCCACCCGCACACGTTGCAGCGCCGCCTGGCAATGCATTCGGAAATTTTTCGGCGGACGCGTCGAATGAACCTCATTCAAACTCTTAGTTTAAGCAGTTCGTGAATCTTACCAACCGAGCAATTATTCTATGAATTACAAAAAACGGCATCGGCCTGAAGAACGCGGCCGTCTTTGGGACTATTTAGCTGGTCGAAGTTCCCATGGTAGGTGAAACCGCGAGCCTTGAGAATCCGATAGATGTCGTCGAATAATGGACCGCCCTCATAGAGATTCTGGAAACTGACTTCGACAATGATAATCTTGGCGCGCGCGACTATTTCCTCGCCACCAGCTATGACTTTGTCTTCAAAGCCCTGCACATCGAGCTTAAGCAATAACGGATCCTGCAAATTGAGGTCCCTGGTCGCTTCCGAAAGTGTGCGGACTTCAATAATTTCTTTTTTTTCATTAACAGTGAAAGGGAAGGCCTCCTTGTGCAATTCTGCCATGGGCAGCATTGAGGAACTCTGAGTGAATTCGTTATGGTGGAATTCAGACTGCGCCGCCTGTTCACCCAGCGCGCAACGAATCGACCGGAAGTTTGGCTGTCCTTCAAATCGTTGAACCAATTTGGCGTAAGGTTCCTGAAGCGGCTCAAAGCAAACTAACGCCGCATTGGGCAGTATTTCGCGTATTCGGCGAGCGAACTCTCCCATGTGTGCCCCAACATCTAGGACGGTTTTAATCCCGCAACGCGCAATCCAGTGTTCCTCCGGTTTGTAATGCGGTCCGAACCGTTCGATCACTTTGAGTTCCTCCGGAGAAACCTCAGGCTGAGATTTCGGGGGAGGCCAT
>QHOP01000564.1 GCA_003219345.1 Verrucomicrobiota bacterium | reverse complement strand
TGGCCGAACAATTTTCCCGGCAGTCAGGGCAGCGACAAAGCGCTGCTTTCCGGCCGATCGAACGCGCCGCGTCTTCCGGGCCCGCTTCTCCCTGGCGGAAACTGTGGAGGAAACTTTGTGCTTTGGCCGATGACCCGTCGCCGAGGGTCCGCTATCAAGTCGCCTTCACCCTCGGTGATTCAAAGGATCCGGACGAAATCAAAGCGCTCGCCGGAATCGTTCGACGCGATGCCTCCGATCGCTGGATGCGAACGGCCGTATTGAATTCATTGAAAGACGGCGCGGGCGAAATATTTGAGCCGTTGGTCGCCGACTCGCGCCTCCGGGATTCGGCAGGCGGCCAGGAATTTCTCCGGCAATTAGTCGGCGTTATCGGCGCAAAGAATGATTCAGGCGAGGTCAAAACCGTGTTGGACTATCTGCAAAGGAAGGTTGATTCCGGCGTGGCCTTCCTGTTGACGCGCGCATTGGGTGACGGTTTGCGGAACGCCGGGACCTCGCTGTCCCGGGCCGATTCTGAGGGAAAGCTGAAACCGACCTTCGTCCGCGCCAAAGCGATGGCGGGCGACGCGAAGGTGTCCGAGCAAATCCGGGTTCAGGCGATCCAACTGTTGGCTTTGTCCGGCTTTGATGACGCAGGCGAAGCGTTGTCGTCGTTGCTCAGCTCAGGTCAAACCGAGTCGGTTCAACTCGCCGCTGTCGCGGCACTCGCGAGGTTCAATGATTCGAGAGTCAACGAGGCGCTGCTGAAGCACTGGCCGCAGCTTGCCGCGCGCGTTCGCAGCGAGGCGGTGACAGTGATGCTGACGCGATCCGAGAGAATTGCGGCATTGTTCAAGGCTGTGGAGGAGCGCAGTGTCCTGGCGTCCGAGTTCACGGCACAGCAGTTGCAGATGCTGCGTGCCCATCGCGACCTGCAAATCCGCGAGCAGGTGGTTCGACTTTTCGGAGCGCCATCCGCCGTCAAGCGCGACGAAGTGGTGAAATCCTTTTTGCCAGCGCTGCAACTGCGCGGCCATCCGGCCAACGGAAAAAAAATTTATCTGGAACGATGCGCGACGTGCCATCGCATCGGCAGCCAGGGAAACGCCGCCGGGCCGGACCTGGTGACGATGAAAACCGCGGGCAAAGAGACGTTGCTGGTGAGCATCCTCGACCCGAACCGCGAAGTGGCGCCAAGATACTTGAACTACACGATTGAGACAAAGTCGGGTGAAAGTTTCTCCGGTTTGATTGCGAGCGAATCACCGTCAGGGGTCACCCTGCGAGGCCCGAACGGAACGGAGACGGTTGTGCTGCGCTCGCAAATCGTGCGGCTGCAGCCGTCCGGCCAGTCGCTGATGCCAGAAGGCCTGGAAATCGGCCTCACGCCGCAGGACATGGCGGATCTGATCGAGTATCTGGGCCTGGCGGACTAGAGTGGTTGCAAAAAGTAATTTCCAATCAATGTCCTGCGCAGACGCTCCCCTCACCCTGTCCCTCTCCCCATCCGATGGGGAGAGGGTGGCCTTCAGGACGGGTGAGGGGAGCCGTTGGACATTCGAGAATCAGTTTCATTTCGGAAATTTCTTTTGGCAGTCGCTATCGGTCGAACATTTCACGCCCGACTGGCATCCCGGAGCCGGCGCGGCAGGGAAGATACGTCCGATAGCCGTGTAGCGCAGATTGGTGGCTGCGGCTTATTACATCGTCAGATAGCTCAGGACTCGAATCTCGTCCGCGTATTGCAACAACAGCCGGTTCTTTTGCACGTAAATACGCCTGGGAGCCTGTGGTTGGTAGTATTCCCAAATGTACTTCCCGTTGCCCGGGTCAATCCGATAGATCCGGTGATGGACGGGAGCCTCGCTATCGTCGCCTCCGGCGCGGATCACGTCGAGCCCTGAGATTCGCGCTTCCGCGACGTAAACATATTTTCCGGAGACATAACACTGTTCGCCGAGCTGGTCGGCTTTCCAGAACACTTTGCCGGCGTGTTGCGTCAATTCTGTCGCGGATGACCTGGGAAATGCCGACGCTCGAGATTCGCCACCGGACGTTTCCGGTGCGAACGTCAAACGCAGTCAGCACACCCTTGTCGAACACGTACAGACTGCCGGCGTCCTCGAGACAGGGCGCATTGCCGCGATCGCCGCCGTAGCCGGCGGTGAATGTGTCTGCAACCGGGTAGCTGAGTTTCCCTTCCCAGAGCTTCTGATTTTTCTTGTTGAAGACATGGACCGACTTGCCCGCCGTCAGCACGTCCACGGTCGTTTGCGGGAACAACATCGGCGGGCCGACGACGTCGCCCGTCCAGTCAGGGGCGTCGGCGGGCGCCAACCGGCGCAAAGTCACCCGATAAAGACTCTCGTTTTCATAGCTTACGCCGCCGGTGCGCTCCCGCTGCATCTCATTGAGCATCTCCCCTGTGGCCTTCATGCTGTCTCGCGCCGAGAGGTTGCCGCTGTTCAACGTGGATTCGGCAGGCGCAGCCTTCATCGCTTGAACCGCGACGAGGCGCTTCTCCAGCAACGTGCTTTTGAACTGGGCCACATTGGCTCCTGCGGGCTGAAATTCCTTCGCGCTCGGCAGGAAGTCTCCCATATCACCGGCGCCGGGTCCTTCATCAGCGCCTAACCCGCGCGGCGGCGGCGCGAGGCGCGCGGCAAGACGGCCGGGCGCGACCCGGGGCGGAGGCAGGCTGGCCAGGACTTCGGTCTTCGCGGCGCCGGATGGAAGCGAGATGTGAGTGATGGATTTCTGTTTCGTCTGGTCTTCGGTGATCACCATGATCGACGCGTCGGCGAATTCGATATCGCGGACCCGCTCTTTGAGCGGCACCTCGGATTTCTGTTTTCCGGTCTGTCGCTCCAACCGCAAGATGCGGTCGCCCGCCGCAACCCA
>QHOP01000136.1 GCA_003219345.1 Verrucomicrobiota bacterium | reverse complement strand
GTTTATGAGCCAGTCGGCGGGGGCAAGTGGATTCGGACCCGAGCCAAAGACCAGCTCGAAGTCGCACAAACCGCCTTCGACAAAAAGGATTACTCGACCGCCTTCAAAGCCGCGCGCCGAACGGTCAGAGTCTGGCGGCTCTCTGATTACGCTCCGAAGGCGCAATATCTTTTGGGGCGCTGCTATGAGGCCGAGCATCAGGATGAGCGCGCCTTCAGGGAATATCAAAGGCTTCTCGAAAAATACCCCAAGGTCGAAAACTACCAGGAAGTGCTCAGGCGCCAATTTGAAATTGCCAATCGCTTTCTGGCCGGCCAATGGTTCAGGCTGTGGGGCTACATCCCGTTCTTTCCGTCCATGGACCGGACGGCCGGCATGTATGAAAAACTGATCAAAAACGGGCCGTTCAGCGAAGTCGCGCCACAAGCCCAAATGAACATCGGCGCCGCGCGCGAAAGGCAGGTGAGTTTCTTCAATCGCGTGGATCCGTTTCACGAAGCGGTGAAGGCGTACGAGACAGCCGCTGACCGTTACCGCGAAGACAAAACGGTGGCTGCCGAGGCCCTCTTCAAGGCGGGGCACGCTTACTACAAACAGGCGCAAAAGGCCGAATACGACCAAAGCGTCGCCGGTCAGGCCATCGCCACGTTCAGTGATTTCATGGTTTTGTATCCGGCAGACTCGCGCGCTCCAGAGGCGCAGAAAATGATCGGTGAGCTCAAGACCGAGCAGGCGCGCGGCAGTTTCGAGATCGCGCGCTTCTACGAAAAAAAGAAACGCTGGGATGGCGCGCGCACTTATTACAACGACGTCGTGAACATTTTACGGACCGAGCCCGGTTCACCTTACGCCGAAGCGGCCAAAAAGCGCATTGACGCCATCAATAAACGGGCCGAGACGCGAACCGCCCGGAAATAACATGCGTCCACTCTCCGTGAACCTCCCCTTCGTCCTCCTCGTCGTTCTCGTCCTCGTCCTCGACTGGCCGACTCGGTTTCGAGGACGAGGACGAGCACGAGGACGATCTGGTTCATGGCCACAATGCGCGGTCGCAAAACCGTGGAGGCTCTCCATGAACCACCCCTCTCCAGGCCTTCGGCCACCTCTCCCCGCCTTGCGGGGAGAGGGCAGGGAGAGGGGTGCCGATCTGGTTCATGGTCCCAATGCATACGAGAAAACGAAAGGGGGCTTTCCATGAACCGACCCACCCCTGACCCCTCCCAGGAGGGGAACTCGGCAAGCGTGCCCGACATTGACTCCCCTCCTCCGGAGGGGTTGGGGGTGGGTTCATGGCCCCAACTCGCGTCCAATTTTTGGAGGGTTCCCTCTCCATGAACCGGAGAGCTGCCCTCCCTCCTGAGATCCTGGGCCGGTCGTGCTGGAACAGCCGGCCTTGCTTGTTCCTTGTCGCGGGTCTGGCGCTGGGACTTTGCGGCTGCGCCGGCTACCGGCTCGGCCCCGCAAATCCCGGATTGACACGCGGCAAAACGGTCCAGGTGAATTTCTTTGGGAACAAAACGCTGGAACCGCGCCTGGTCGAGGCGGTCAACCACGCGCTGCGCAAGAGCCTGCAACAGGACGGCACTTACAAACTCAACACGCGCGGCGACGGGGACATCATTGTGAATGGGGCCATCTTGAGATACGAACGGCAGGGTGTTTCCTTCCAGCCGAAGGACATCCTCACCGTGCGCGACTACCAGGTGACATTGATGGTGAAAATCACCGCTACGGAACGCGCCACTGGTAAAGTGGTCCTGGACCGCGAAGTGACCGGCCGCACGACCGTGCGCGTCGGTTCTGATTTGCCGAGCGCCGAGCGGCAGGCGCTCCCGCTGCTGGCGGATGACCTGGCCAGGAATGCGACGACACTGCTGACGGAAGGAACATGGTGATAAAGCGGTCCCCATCCCGGCCCCTTGTGCTCCCCAGCGTTTCCTCGGGCAAGACCGTTCGTGCGATGGCTCCGGTCGTCGGATTTTTTTTGAGTTTTTTGTGGTGTTCAGCTGGCGACTGGCCGCAGTGGCATGGCCCGACGCGGGATTGTCATCTTCCCCACAACGAACCAGTGACCTCGTTGCCGAATGACCTCAAACCGGTTTGGAAAATCTCCATTGGCGGCGGGTTTTCCTCGCCCGTCGTCGCCGGCGGCAAACTGGTTTATCTCGATGAAAACGGCGCACAGGAGGTCGCTCACCTGATCGACGCGAAAACTGGAAAAGAGACTTGGAATGTTCCGGTGGCGGACCGCTACGAAGACGAATGGGGCGCCGGGCCGCGCAGCACGCCATTCTTCGATGGCGACCGCGTTTACGTTCAGTCGTGCAACGGCGAGTTTCGCTGCCTTGGCCTCGCCGACGGCAAAGTGATTTGGGGAACGAGCTTCGAAAAGGATTTCGGCGTCAAATTTCTCGGCTCCAAAGCCAACTCCGGCACCGCGACGCGCCGCGGCAACAACGGTTCCGGCATCGTGGACGGCGACGCGGTGGTTCTCCCCGTCGGCAGCACCGACGGCGCGACGCTGGTCTGTTTCGACAAGCGGACCGGCAAAGTGCTCTGGAAATCCGGCGACGACGAAGCGGCCTATTCCTCGCCCATGCTGGCGACGCTCGCCGGTGTAAAGCAAATCGTTTATCTCTCAGCCGATTCGCTGGCTGGCTATGATCCGAAGAACGGCAAAATCCTCTGGCGCGTGCCCTTGAAGACCGATGCCAAGCGGCACGCCTGTTCGCCTGTGATCATCGGAGACACGGTCACGGTAAACTCGCACACCTTCGGCACCATCTGTTTCAAAGTCGCGAAGGATGGAGCCAACTGGAAAGCCGTTCAGCTCTGGGCGAACAAGGAATTGAAGACGAATCTCGGCACAGCGGTCGCCGTCGGTGATTACCTCTACAACCAGGGCGCAAACCGGGATTACGTCTGTTTCGACGCGAAGACCGGCCAGCTCAAATGGTCGCAGCCCGGTTTCGGTCAGGGCAGGAAGGACTATTCTTCCACGATTGTTGCCGGGAAAAATCTGCTGGTGTTGACTGAAGACGGCACGCTGCTGTTGCTGGCGGCGAATCCGTCCAAATACACCGAGCTGGGCCGCGCGCAGGTCTGCGGCAACACCTGGAGCTTTCCGGCTTTTGCTGACGGCAAGCTTTACGTGCGCGACGGTCGTCAGCTCGCCTGTTACAACCTGCTAAGCACGAATTGAGGGATGAGAGGTTTGATTTGCTCCAAGGTCAGACTGCGCGCGAAGAGTCCCCCTGGATATTAGCCGGAGCGCGGGACAGGCTCCAGCCTGGTACCTGTTTGGCTTTACACTCATTCAGCGAGCCTGGTTGGAGGAATATACATTTGTGTATCCCAGAAGGTGGCGACGACGCGCGGTAGCGGTTTCCAACCTGCTGTATCGCCGATTTCCAATCGGCAGAGCCATCCTCAGTTCCGAGGCTTTGGAGGCGGCGAAGCGTCTGCGGGTTGGAAACCCGCGATACAGCAGGTTGGAAACCTGCTACTCCAAAGGGCCGCTTAAACACATACCCAGCCTGTCGCTCCGGACAGGCAGGGATGCCTGTCCTACCTTCGTCAGTCCATGGAAAAGACAGAAGGTCCAAGGCCCAAAAGGTTGTCAATATTATTGACCGCCCAGTTACCAAACATCCAGAGCGAAGGCCTGAGCGTGTTCCTTTAACCAGGGGAAGTCGCGGTTGGGAGGTAGATCGTCCCACCACTTTGTCGCGCTCCTAATCCTGCCGAAGGCGATAGTAAAGCTGGCTCTGATTGGTCAACGCCCCGACGTCTACAAAGGACTGACTCGTGAGATTGGTCGCCACCGGGGAATAAGGACCGGTAACCGTACTGGCTCTTTCCAGTCGGACCGCATCGTATGCTTGCCACTGCAACCGCACACTGCCAGCTTGAGCGTCAGGCATGACGGAAAGGAGTCGGGGCGCTGGGGCAGCGACGAGAGTCAAATGAATGCCACCGTGCTCGAGGGTGTAAGTGGTTTGCACCACGTTGATCTGAATCTTGGGCCAAGCACTCTGGACCACGCGATTGGCATTCGTGAAAAACAACATCTGGCTGGAGGACCCGTAGCCGACTTGCAGGGCCAAGGACATATCCTGGAGGAGGGCCTCTTTGCCTTCGACCTGATAGGTGCCCTCGCCAGTCAGCAGGCGATAAGTCGCATGCCCTTCTGCAGCAAAAAAAATGTTGGTCAGTTGATACCGGGTGACAAGCGGATCAGAAGAGTCCAGGACACGCAGCGTAAACGTGCCGGTCATCGAAAGGTCTAAAGGCGGCGCGCCACAGCCGCAGTCCTGAAGGAATCCACTGCCTTTTAACAGCGTGTAGCGGACCTCTGGAGGCGGAGGCGCTGCGACATGAATCGTATCGCTCTTGCTGTGGGAACCGGCCGGCCCACTGATCGTCAAGGTAACCGTGTAATCCCCCGGATTGGTATAGGTGTGCAGCGGGTTCAACTCCGCGCTGTGCCCCGAACCGTCGCCGAAATTCCAATCCCCGCCGCTGAAGAGCCCGCTGGACTGGTTGGTGAACTGAACGCTCAAGGGCGCAGTTCCTGAAGTCGGGTTGGCTGTGAAGTCCGCTCTAAACCACCACTGAGTACTAAACGGATGGATCAGCAGGTTCTTGCTGCTGCTGCCACCGGGCCCGCTGACCGTCAAGCTAACCGTGCGATCGCCCGGGATGTTATACGTGTGCGACGGGTTCTGTTCCGAACTGTGCGTCGAACCATCGTCAAAGTTCCAATCCCAACTCGAGATGTTACCCGTGGACTGGTCCGTGAACCGTACTGTTAACGGTACCCAGCCTGATCTGGGGTTGGCATCGAAATTCGCCGTGGGTGGAGGCTCCTGTGCCAGTCCGCCTGTCGTGGTGACCGTCGCACTGGCTACGAGACATGCCATCAAGGCCAGGTTCCGCCGGTTCATTGCCCATCGCGAGTTGCTTCTCATAAGACGGGTCAAGGAGAGGTGTTCTCCGTTTTCCGGCGCACTTTTAATTGTTCTTTCGATGGCGTGTCCATAAGGTCTTCACCGTATTTCCAGAGGCCGGAAGCATGCCGGCCCTCCCTTCAAACCTCGAACCCTGAACTTTGAACTTTGAACTTGCGCCAGCAAATGGTTAGCTGCCGGGGCAAATGAAAGTTCGCCCTGCGACGCACGACGATTTGCCCGGCATTCTGGAGATTTACAATGAGGCGGTGCGGAACACGACTGCCACCTACGATTACGAACCGCGCACGCTGGAACATCGCATTGCCTGGTTCGAAGACCACGTGAAAAACAACCTGCCTGTCTTCGTCGCAGTCAACGACGACGGGCGCGTCGCCGGCTGGAGCGCGTTGAATCGCTACCATGATCGCAAGGGGTACCGGTTCACGACAGAAAACTCCGTTTACGTCGCCGCGGACCAGCGGGGCCGGGGAATCGGCAGGTTGTTGATGAATCCCTTGATTGAAGCAGCGCGCGAGCGCGGGCTTCACGCGATTCTCGCAGGCATTGATGCCCAAAACCAGGCGAGCATCCGGCTGCACGCCTCCTTTGGTTTCGTGAAGGTCGCCCACTTCAAACAGGTCGGGTTCAAATTCGACCGGTGGCTCGATGTGGTTTACATGGAACTGCTGCTTTAAGTTGCAGTCGGCCACGCTGCGCTTGACAATGTCCGCGGCAAAGCATGAAAAATCAAACTTCAGTCCGTCACGAAAAGACCTTGCTCATCCGGCTCGAGTTCCTGAATCACAGCGGAACGCTGTTCGGCGGCTACATGATGCAATGGGCCGACGACATGGCGTACAACGCGGCATCGCTGGCCTTTCCTTCCGCCAGTTTCGTCACGAAACTTTTCGGCCAATTTGATTTCAAAGCGCCGGTTCGCGGTGGCGACATCATCAAGATTTACAGCGAGGTGGAGAGCTGCGGCACGACTTCGTGCAAGATCCTCGTTTGGGCGATCAACGCGCGAACGCAGTCGGAAGTCTTTCGCACTTTCGCCGTGATGGTCAACGCGCGCGACGGAAAGAAGGTTCCGCTGCCATGAAACGTTTGATCGGTTTTATCGCTGTGAGCGGCTGTCTGCTGCTCGGCTCGCTGCGGGCTCAGGCGGCAAATCGTTCCGGTTTGTTGCAGGAGGACTTTCCGTTTCAGGGCGCGTGCATCAGCGCGAAATTTCCCGGCCACAACGTCGCGATGAAAGGGCTGGCCATCCGCGTCGGCAACGACGCGAACGTGCTGTTCGACACCGAACTGCTGCGGATGGCAGCGGGTTGGACGGGCGGTTACATCACGACGAAGGGCGTCGCGTTCGATGGCGAACACGGCGTGCACCCTTCCATTGATGGCGAGCAGAAGTTCGGCGCCGCGCAATTGCCCGGCTGGGCGGACAACCAGGGCAAGTTCGCCGACCCGCGTCCGGAACCTTTCGGTCCTCTGTCTGACGACTGGGCGCATTGGGACGGTCTTTACGTGAATGGGCCGAACGTCGTGCTCGCTTACACTGTTCACGGCACGAAGATTTACGAACAACCATCCAGTGCGGGGAAGGACGGGCAAATCGCTTTCGTCCGGACCTTCAAGACAGAGAAAGTCAAAGCGGCGCTTTTAATGGCGGTTTGCGAAGCGGAGGGCGCAACGGGCAAAGCCGAGAATAACGTCGCGCGCCTGACCACGCCGGACGGCAAGGTGACCGTCGTTGGCGCGGTGGATTTGCCGAAGGGAGCCGGGTTGGAAGTGCTCGGCAACCGCGTTCTGATGCGGCTGTCGCAAGGCGCGCCGCCAGCGACGTTCAAGCTGGTGATCTGGAGCGGCAGCGCCGTGGACTTGGCGAAATTTGACGGTTTTCTTGAGAGCAAACCCGCGATGGTGGATTTCGCGCGAGGCGGTCCCGCGCACTGGCCGCGGGAAGTCGCGACCAAAGGCGTTTTGGAAACGAGCAGGACTCCCGACGGCGCTTATGTCACCGACAGCCTGGCGCCGCCGATTGACAATCCGTGGAAACGCCGCGTGCGTTTTGGCGGGCTGGATTTCTTCTCCGACGGCAAACGCGCGGCGCTCTGCACCTGGGACGGCGACATCTGGATTGTGTCGGGCATCGACGACAGGCTGGAGAATCTCAAATGGCGCCGCTTTGCTTCCGGGATGTATGAGACGCTCGGTCTGAAAATTGTGGACGATGTCATTTACACTTCCGGCCGCGACCAGCTCACGCGCTACTACGATTTGAACAACGACGGCGAAGCCGATTACTACGAGAACTTCTGCAACCGTTACACTTCAACCGAAGGCTTTCACGAGTTCGTTTTTGACTTGCAGACCGACAAGGATGGCAATTTTTATTTCGCAAAAGCCGGTCCGGTGAATCCGGGCGGCGCCGGGTTTCAGCGCATCGCAGCGAACGCGGGGACGTTGATGAAAGTTTCGAAAGACGGCAGAAAGCTGGAAGTCATCGCGACCGGATTTCGCGCGCCGAACGGCATCGGGGTCAGCCCGACGGGCCAGCTCACCACCGGCGACAACCAGGGGACGTGGGTGCCGACCGATCCGTTGAACTGGATCAAGCCAGGTGGGTTTTACGGCGTTGTGGACACCGCGCATCGGGACCCGGTCCCGGAATTCAAGCCGCCATTGATGTGGTTTGCGTATCGCGAATACGACAATTCCACAGGCGGCCAGGTCTGGGTGACGACCGACCAGTGGGGGCCGTTCAAAGGGGAGTTGCTTGACACCTCCTACGGCAAGTGTGCCCTTTATCTCATCATGAAACAGGAGGTGGGCGACTTAATACAGGGCGGCGCGGTGAAGTTCCCGGTCCGATTCAGTTCATCGGCGATGCGCCCTCGGTTTAATCCCAAGGATGGCCAGCTTTATGTCGCCGGATTGCAGGGTTGGCAGACCGAGGCAGCCAGGATCACCGGTCTGGACCGGGTCCGTTACACCGGCAAACCGGTTTATATGGCGCGCGACCTGAAAGTGGACAAGGCTGGCGTGCAGATCACGTTCACGCAGCCGCTCGACCCAAAGGAAGCGGTTGACCTGCAAAATTACAGCGGCAGACGCTGGAATAATCACCGGACCTCCTCCTACGGTTCGGACGACTACTCGGTTGTCGATGACAACAGGAAAGGCCGCGACCACCTCAACATCACCGGTGCCAGGCTGTCGCCGGACGGCAAAACGGTCACGTTGAGCATTGAAGACCTGCGGCCGGCGATGGTGGAAATCATCAAGTT
>QHOP01000563.1 GCA_003219345.1 Verrucomicrobiota bacterium | reverse complement strand
CCCGAAAAACCAAATCAATTTCTCCGCGCGGTGAGCGGAAGTTGGCAGCGAGAAATTTCAATCCGGACCGACACAGGTGCCTTTTGGCCGCGCGCTCGCCGAGTTTGCCCCGGCGCAAATGCTCCGGTTCGTCGGACTTGTTCCAGCGTGCTTTGAGTCTGTTCCAGACATCCATAAGAGCAGCTTCGCTCACCCACCCCTGCCCTCTCGCAAGAGAGGGCCGGTTGGGGCCCTTCCGCAGACTGGCTCCCCTCGCAGGGACGGCTTGGGGGCGGGTTCAAAGTGTTCGGGAGCGGGTGCAGAGCGGTTCCGTACGGAGCTCATCGCTGGTTAGAACAGCTCCGGCGCAACGGGCTTGAGCGGCGCGAAGCTGCGACGGTGAATCGGGCAAGGACCGTGTTGTTGCAGGGCGGCGAGATGCAGCGCGGTGCCGTAGCCCTTATGCAGGGCAAAGCCGTAAGCCGGAAACTGACGGTCGTATTCGAGCATCAATCGGTCGCGCGTGACCTTGGCCAGAATGCTCGCGGCGGCGATAGAAAAACTGCGCGCGTCGCCTTTGACCAGCGCGGTTTGCGGAAAACACAGCGACTTTACGAGCAGGCCGTCCACCAGCACGTGGTCCGGCGCCGGCTGCAATCGCGCCAAAGCCTGGCTCATTGCCTGATGCGTCGCTTGCAGGATGTTAATGGTGTCGATAGTCTCGGCGTCAATCCGGGCAATGGCGAACTGGATGGCGTCGGTTGCCGTGAAAGCTGCGAAAAATTTCTCGCGCTTAGCAGCGGTCAGTAGTTTGGAGTCGTTCAGTCCGTCGAACTCCGCCGGCAGACCTTTTTGAATCCACTCCAGCGGCAACACCACCGCGGCGGCCACGACCGGGCCGGCCAGCGGTCCGCGTCCCGCTTCATCCACGCCGGCGACAAATTTCACGCCGCGTCGCAACAATGCCCGCTCGAACTCGAAGCGGTCGATTCGGTTGTGAGCGTCCAGCCTCGCCATGCGACGAAAGTGCCGCACCGAGGCAAAAATGAAAACCGGAAAGTGCGTGCGCAGAGGCCGGCAGTCATGGCAGCATGGAGGAGACAATGTTGAGGCATTGGGATGAGATGATGGATGACTCAAAGTCACACGGTCCTTGGGACGATCGTCGAACCCTTGTTCCGATAGGCGTGCGCTGCGGAGTGCGACCATCGACTTTCCCCTCACCCCTGCCCTCTCCCTTGGGGAGAGGGAGAATCATTCCCGGTCTTTTTCGCTCGCCAGCGCGCGGTGTTGGCGGTGGCGCGCAGGAAGCATGAACAGAATCGTCGGCATCGATTTAGGAACCACGAACTCGCTGGTCGCCACGGTGGACTCGGGCATTCCGCTCGTCATCGCGGACGCGGAGGGGCAGCGGCTGACGCCTTCAGTCGTTCATTTTCCCGCCCCTTCTGTCGACCCTGTCGTCGGCCATGCGGCGAACCGGGTGCGGGTGCTCAAGCCGGCGGAGACAGTTTATTCGGCCAAGCGCTTCATTGGCCGGCGCGGCAGTGAGATTTCGCAGGAGGAAATGCTGGTGACCTATCCGGTCAAAGGCGCGGCCGCCGGAGCGGTCACTATCGATATTCACGGTCGCAATTACACGCCGGAGGAAATTTCCGCGGAAGTCTTGAAAAAGCTGAAGCGCGATGCCGAGGCGTTTATTGGCGAGCCGGTGACGCGGGCGGTCATCACCGTGCCGGCATACTTCAACGACGCGCAACGCAACGCCACGAAGACCGCAGGCGAACTGGCCGGATTTACCGTCGAGCGGATCGTGAACGAGCCGACCGCGGCAGCGCTGGCTTACGGGTTGGACCGGCTCCGGGAACGTTCCAGGATTGCCGTTTACGATTTGGGCGGCGGAA
>QHOP01000562.1 GCA_003219345.1 Verrucomicrobiota bacterium | reverse complement strand
TGTCGCTGACCAACGGGATGAGAGAACCTGGCGCGTTTGATTCCAAGTCCTCGATTCGGCCATCCACAGCGGCGTAGCGAACCGATTCCGCCGCCATTGTTGTCGCCGCGCGGTTGCCGGAAATGATGACAGTAATCGCTTTGGCCTGGACGCTTCCGTTGCGAAAGACAGTCAGCACATCACCGTATTCTTTCAGGAGTTCACGCAACGCCGCGTAGGTTGCCTCGGCGTCGGACTTCACATCGATCAGCAGAATCGCAGGCGGGCCGGCGGGATAAAGCCTGCCGCCGTTCCGGCGCACGCGCTCGCGCAACGGGTCCAGATAGAGCGCCTGCAACGTTCGGTCCGGCTTCACCTTGTCGCGGTCGTGCGCGACGAGCAGGTTGCCATCCACGAGCCAGACGTCGGCCTCGATGCTGCAAAAGCCGTGGTCGAGCGCGTCCAGCAATGGGCGGGTATGCTCGTAATCGTTATGCGCGTGGGCGCGCGTGAGCGGCGGAGGCGAATTTGTTTCTGGCGAAGCTGCGGCGCTTTTCGATAGACTGCCGTCCCAAAGCCCAAGCGCGAGCATGAGCAATGGATTGGGAAAAGTCTTTATTCGCATGTTTCAGCGCCATCATTTGACGCTGCCGCCGTTTTGTCGAGCCAAACGCTGTCCCGGGAGCGTCTCAATCTGCACCGGGTGGGTGGGGCGCTGCCGCGCCGCACGGCGGTACAGCAGCACCGCCGCCACCAAGTTAGGACACCACCTCCTTCTCTCACTGGCCGTTTGTCTCAGGTGCGGTTGTGCCGCGTTTGCCGGAGGGCTTCCGCCCCAGGAAGCGCTGAAGCACATGAAAGTCGCGGATGGCTTCGAGGCAAAGCTCGTCGCCAGCGAGCCGCACATCCGGCAACCGCTTTCCATCAGCTTCGACGAGCGCGGTCGGATGTGGGTCATTCAGTATTTGCAGTATCCTGTGCCCGCTGGGTTGAAAGCGGTCAGCGTTGACCAGTATCTGAGAACGAAATACGACCGCGTGCCGGAGCCGCCGCCGCGCGGGCCCAAAGGCGAGGACCGCATCACGATCTGCGAAGACACCGATGGCGACGGTGTGCCGGACAAATTCAAGGACTTCGTCACCGGTTTGAACCTCGCTTCCGGCATGGCGATCGGCTATGGCGGCGTGTTCATCGTTCAGCCGCCTTACCTGCTGTTTTATCCCGACCGCAATCATGATGATGTTCCCGATGGCGATCCCGAAGTGCTGTTGAGCGGGTTTGGTTTGGAGGACGCGCATGCGGTGGCGAATTCTTTGACCTGGGGACCGGACGGCTGGCTATACGGCGCGGAAGGCAGCACGGTGACGGCGCACATTCGCGGAACCGAATTTCAGCAGGGCATCTGGAGGTATCATCCGATCACTCACGAGTTCGAGTTGTTCGCGGAAGGCGGCGGCAACACCTGGGGCCTCGATTTCGACGAACATGGCAACGTCATCGCAGGAACCAATTTCGGCGAGCAGATCGGGCTGCACCAGGTGCAGGGCGGCTACTATATCAAAGGATTCAGCAAACACGGCCCGCTGCACAATCCCTACACGTTCGGTTATTTCGACCACATTCCTTACACCGGGTTCAAAGGCGGTCACGTCACCTGCGGCGGAATCCTTTATCAAGGCGGCGCTTTTCCAGAGCAGTTCAACGGTACTTACCTCGCGGGCAACCTGCTCGCCAATGCGATTTATTGGCATGTGCTCGAACGGAACGGGTCGAGTTTCAAGGGCCATTTCGGCGGCGAACTGTTGACCACCGACGATATCTGGTTTCGCCCGGTCGATTGCACCATTGGCCCGGACGGCGCGGTTTACATTGCGGACTGGTACGATAAGCGGGCGACGCACGTTGATTCCATCGACACATGGGACCGCAGCAACGGGCGCATCTACAAAATCGAATGGAAGGGGAGCGCACGCAGTTCGCGTGCACTTGCGGACGGCTCGCCCGCAAGTCCATTTGACCTGTCCAAGCTATCGAGCGAAGGACTGATCAAATTGCTCGCTCA
>QHOP01000561.1 GCA_003219345.1 Verrucomicrobiota bacterium | reverse complement strand
CAGCCGGTAAACGAGCTCGAGCACATTGGCGGTGTCGGCGGCGGTAACCGACGCCCGCAATTCTTCCCGAATCAGCACGATGTCGTCAGCCACCCAATCGTTCGATGCGCGGAAGCCGTTTTGTGTCGGCGTGATCGAGCGGTTCACGATCCGCCGGTTTTGGATCGGCGCGTGTTCGCCCCAGCCCCAGAAATCGGCGTCCTTCGCGCCGTCCATCTCCACCCAGCCGAGGAACACTCCACGATGATGCGGATGGTCGGTTGGCGCGAAATCCGTCACCACCACGCCGCGCGGCGTCGTCAACGGATGAAAGAATCCGCCGCTCTCGACGACCAGCTTTGTCCCAGGCGGCGGGCGCAAATGATACCCCAACACCTGCTGGCCCGAAGCGGTGAACACCGAAACCTGGCTGGCCGATTGTTCGATCTGCAATCGGGACGGATCCGTCGTCGCGCAACCCACCGACAGCATTGCCAGCACGACAAGAACGCTCGTCGAGGATGCGCCTGACGAGGGCGGCACCGGATCGAAATTAAAAGTTCGATGTGTCTTCATGAGTTCACGAAGTTTAACGGGAACAGTGACGCCAATGCAATATCGTGCCAGGCGCCACGAGCACGCTTGGTCGCCGAAGCCGATTCCAAGCCTCGGTTCGTTCACCTCTTCTTCAGCGAGGTTGACACACCATGCGCGTCAGCACTTCAAACACCGACGGAAAAAAGTCTGGCTGGATCGGAGGTACCGACTGTGCCCGTTTGAGAAGTGCCGGCGGGACTGCAGCGGCGCTCATTATTTGAAGCAGGCGCGCGTCGTGCGTCAGATTCCACAGCGCTTCGGAGGCGTCGAGACGCAACCCAAGGCACTCGTCGCCGAGGCAGCGTTCCAACTTGGGTACGGCCAATCGCCCGGCCTCGCCCATTTGTCCAAGCGACCGCGCAGCCAGTCGGCGGTGCAGGACATTTGAGTTGGTTAAGAAACCAGCGACGTTTTGTGCCGCCGGCGCAGCAGAGGCGCCGAGATCGTGCATGGTCAGCAGAAAGGCGAGTTGAGCGATCGAATCGTCGGGTATATTCGTCGATCCCATCGCTTGAGCCGAACCGGCGCCATCGCCGGTGACGTGCCACCACGCAAAGCCCGCAAAAAAACGCTTGTCGGAATCCGGCGAAGCGAGTTGGCCTTTCAACGTCGGCGCGAGATTGGAACACAGAGATCCCATAAAGGCGATACCCAAAGCGGCCCCGTCATCGATTTCCATCACCTTTGCAACGTCCGCGTTGGTATTGTTGTCCAACCCAATCGGGCTCAGTACTTCGGCCTTCAACGGCTCGACTGCTGCATCTATCAGCCTCCAGGTCTCGGTGTCCCTCGCAAATCGTGGCGTGCGCCGCAAGAGTTCGCCGAACGACTGCGCCGGAGGGGTCAGCGGCACCTGCGCGAGGATCCAAGGCAGACAGAGCCTGCCAAACAAGTCCTGCAGGTTGGTGCTGGCGGCCAACCCCGGCAGGTAAAGCGGAAGTTCAGTCCGGGCGGGTGGACCGATGCGGGCCAACACGTAAACCGACGCGGCGGGATCAGCCTGAAGTCGATTCTCCATCCTGCGCCGCTGCGCCGCCATCACTTCCGCCTCATGCCCGCCCAGTTGCAGCAAGGCGAGGCCCGCATGCCATCGTACTAGCGGCGACTCATCTTCAAGCGCGCGCAGCTGCGCTTTCAAAGCGGGAGCGGCGTCCACACCCAGAGATTCAAGCATTCGCGCCGCCCCCGCGCGCTTTTGCTCGGCCGCGCGCTCAGGCGGCGGAAGAAGATTTGCCAGCTTCGCCAAAGGAGGATAACGAAGCCAACGCAGGAGCCGGTCATAACATCGCGTGTATCCGCGAGAATCACGCACACGGAGCGTCCGTTGCAGCAACGGAAGCGCGGCGGGCCCGGCCTGCCGGGCGAGTTCGAGGTCGTCGAGCTTGTATTCTTCCTGGTTGGCGATGTTGTCCCGAAGCCTTTCGGCAAACGCGGAGACATTGTTCTCCGAAGATAAATGCGCGGCCTCGAACCCGGAGTACCCGATGGCGAGCGCGAGCAAGACAGCTATCATCCATCTCCACCAGCGAACATCCCTTCGGTCACGTCCGGTCATTGCGCGGAACAGTACCTCGAGCCAACGAGCGCCGCGATTATTTTCTGGTGTTCCAATGAGGCGGTTCGGTTGCGGTCACAACCGGGCGTTGCAAGCCGCAAGGCGCAATCCTGGCTCGAGATGGAAAGGAACTGATCAACACCGCTCTTTGATCGCCGGCAAAATGTCCGCGATACTTTCGACTCAGGCTTCGTGACGATGTTGAGGCAGACTGGGACGTTGCGGATTGACAATCCGCGACACAGCAGACTGCCAGTCTGCGCTACAAACTACGGCCATTGCTCTTTGATCGTCCGCAAAATGTCTGCGAATCGCCTCCGCCTTCGGGCCGGCGGTCAACAGGACCCATTATTAATGCTCAGACAGCGAACGCTACAGCGCTTCCCAGTCCCCGCTGGTGAAGACAGGGACTTGTTCAGGAAATGGAAAAACCTCGCCCGCTGGGGTGTATGATCAGGACGAGACGCGTCTAATTCCGGCGACGCCGGCAGCACACCGCGCCAAAAGCTGCCAGCCCGAACAGCAACGCGGTGGATGGCTCCGGGACGATCGTGTAGGACGCATCAGCCGTCCCCAGGAAAGGATTGTAGCCTTGCGTGCCGCTCACGTTGCCCGCCAATGCTTCATCGGAACGGAAGCCCGTGGTGGAAATGTAAGTGCCGAGCAGGCGGAAGGTTTGCCCGCTATTCGGACTCAGCCCGATTTGACTCACATCGAAAGAAAACGTGTAACTGGACGATGAACTGTTCCCAGTGGGATTTAAATTCACGCTGCTGATGAATACCAGGCTGTTGTTCCCGCCGCCATTGGACAACCGCCACAAACCGCCAAAATTCTCGGGCGGAGCAGGCCCCAGGGCAATCACGTAATCCGGCAGGAACCCTGAGGGCATCGTCAGCAGGCTGCGATTTGCGCCGCCATCAAACCCGGAGATGGCTCTGCGCAAACCGTCCCCGCCGTCATTAAATCCTGAAGTGTTAGTAAACCCGCTCGGAACGGAATCAACGTAGAGCACCAGGGCGTTGTCGAACGCACCGGCGGCGCCCTTTGTCACAGTGCCGGAAACAGTCGTGCCATCATCGGTAAGGCTCAAGCTGCCATTACCGATCGTACCACCAAAGCCGGTGTTTCCGTTGCCAGAGTAAGTAGCGGCCCGGACAGACACGCACAAACCAACAACCCAAACAGCCGGGACGAGGCAGGATTTCGTTCTCATAAGCACAATATTGGTCAAACGAGTTCCCGGCAGGAGGGCATGAAAGAAGGCTTAATCCTTCCGTTCCTTTAATCTCCGGCAAATAGCCGCCGAGCCGTGCAGGCGCACGCTCACGTTGCCGGCCTGCATTTCGCGCGGGCGTCGACCCGCCGTAGCCGCCGACGTGAGGAGGCGGGTGACTTCTTTCTGTGCTGGTCGTTTCGAGCCCTATGGGAGCCGCTCTCGGATGCTGTGCAGGACGCCCGCCATCACCTCGGCCTTCGGTTTCGCGCCAAGGTTGCCCTGGCCGTGCACGCGCACGCTCACGGCGCCGGCCTGCATGTCGCGCGGACCAATCACGAGCATCGTGTGCACTTTCGCTTCCTCGGCGCGCTGGATTTTGCCATTGATCTTGTCGGTGCCAAAATCCCCTTCCGCGCGAACCATGTGCGCGCGGAGTTCGGTCACGATGCTCTTCGCATAGTTCACCAAAGCATCATCGTCGCCAATGGTGAGCACGCGGACCTGTTCGGGCGCGAGCCAGAGCGGGAAGTTGCCGGCGTAATGCTCGATCAGGAAGCCGATGAACCGCTCGTGCGTGCCGAGCGGCGCGCGATGGATGCAGAGCGGCGTCTTGTCCGTGTTGTCGCGGTCGCGGTAAGTCAGGCCGAAGTTCCGGGGCTGGGAGAAGTCCACCTGATTGGTCGCGAGCGTGAATTCGCGGCCGATCACGCTCCAGACCTGCACGTCAATCTTCGGGCCGTAGAACGCCGCTTCGTTCGGCACTTCCACATAGTTGATCCTCGAATCCTTCAACACTTGCCGGACCATGTCCTCGGTCTGCTTCCACAGCGCCGGTTCGTTGACGAATTTCTGGCCGAGCTTGGACGGGTCGTGC
>QHOP01000569.1 GCA_003219345.1 Verrucomicrobiota bacterium | reverse complement strand
CGCGCGCGGTCGGACGGTTTCGTGCGGGCCGCGACAGTTCTGCTCGAGGCTGGAGCGAGCGCGAACACAGGATTCTTTGACGAGAGCCATCAGCCGCGACCTGAGTTCGAGAGCGTCCTCTACGGCGCCGCCGGAGTGGCTCATCACGCGGAGCTGACGCGCCTGTTGATCGAGCGGGGCGCCGATCCGAATGACGGCGAAGTGGCGTATCACACGCCGGAAGGTTGGGAAAACGGCGCCCTGAAGATCCTGGTGGAAAGCGGGAAGCTCACCAACGATAGCCTCGCGACCATGCTGCTTCGCAAGGCTGACTGGCACGACTACGAGGGCATCAAATGGCTGCTCGAGCAGGGCGCGGATCCGAATTTCAGGACGCATTGGGGGAAGACAGCGCTTCATAACGCCGCGCTGAGCGACAACGCCCTTGAAATCTTCGAGGTGCTGCTCGACCACGGGGCCGATCCGACGATTTTGGGAACCCGCCCGGAAGTCTTCCGGTCAGCCTCAGGCAAATCGGCGGTGTCATTGGCCGCGCGAAGGGGACGCGGTGATGTGTTGGACCTGTTTGAGCGCCGGGGTGTTCCGATCCAGCTTCAAGGAGTCGAAAGACTGATCGCCGCTTGCGCCAGAAACGATGCGGCGGCCATTGGTTCCATCGCGGAACGAGAATCCCAACGGGTGAACGAGGCCCGGGCTGAGGGAGGGAAACTGCTTGCGGAATTCGCGGGCAATGGAAATACCGACGGCGTTCGGCACCTGCTGGACCTCGGAGTGGATATCCGGGCGTTGTACGAGGAGGGCGATGGCTACTTTGACATCGCGAAGAACAGCACGGCACTGCACGTGGCGGCCTGGCGCGCGCGGCACGCCTCGGTGAAACTCCTGATTGAGCGGGGAGCGCTCATCGACGCGCCGGACGGTCAAGGACGCACGCCCTTGGCGCTCGCCGTTCGTGCTTGCGTGGATTCGTACTGGAAAGACCGGCGCTCGCCCGAGTCGGTTCAGGCGCTGCTCCGGGCGGGCGCATCCCTGAGCGGCGTTAAGTTTCCATCGGGCTACGCGGACGTTGACGGGTTGCTCAAATCAAATCGCACGCGTGAATGACGAATGACAAATGCCAAATGACGAAAGAAATCCGAAATCTGAAATCCGAAGGGGCAACTCGGCCTGCTTCGACAATTTCCTGGTCCTTGATGCTTCGACATTCTTTCGACATTCGTCATTCGGATTTCGTCATTTTGAGAGCCATAGATCGAATGCGGAGTGCGGAATCAGGCAACTGACAACCGACCACTGACGACTGACCAAATCGTAAATTGTTGAACCGTTGAATCGTTAAAACGTGAAACCGAATTGCCAAAGCTCTTTCGCCGCGTCTGCCGATGTAACGTTTCAACCCTTTTAACGCTTTAACGAACCATGAACGATCTCAAATTTGCTTTCCGCCAACTGCTGAAGAACCCCGGATTCACCGCCGTCGCCATGCTCACGCTCGCGCTGGGCATCGGGGCGAACACCGCGATCTTCAGCCTCATCAATGGCGTGTTGCTCAAGCCGCTGCCGTATCCGGAGCCGGAACGCTTGGTGACGTTGTGGGAAAGCAGCCCTCAGCGTGGCATCGAGCAGGAGCGAGTGAGTGGCCCCAACTACCTGGATTGGCGCGCGCAAAATTCCGTGTTCTCGGAAATGGCCGTCAGTCCGGGCTGGCAGGGAAGCGAAGAATTCAATCTCGTACTCCGCGACACCACAGCCAAGGTTCCAGGCACCTATACGTCCGCGAGTTTGTTCAACACGCTCGGCACGAAACCGCTGCTCGGACGCACGTTTTTGGCGGAAGAGGATCGCAAGGGAGGCAATCGCGTCGCCGTACTGGGTCATGGAGTGTGGCAGCGACATTTCGGCGGCGACTCAAACGTCATTGGCCGCACGCTGACCGTGGATACTTATGGCCGGCGCGAATACACCATCGTAGGGGTGATGCCTCCAGGCTTTGGGGTCCCCGGCCGCTGTGAACTCTGGCTGCCGCTGGGCTGGCTGGGCGTGACGCTTGACGAACGCCGCTCCGCGCACTGGCACAACGTCATCGCGCGGCTCAAGCCGGGAGTCACGCTCGCACAAGCGCGGAGCGAGTTGACCGGCATCCAGGTGCGAATCAAACAGGCGTATCCCGGCGAGACCATCGGCAGCGAAGTCGCCGTGGTGCCGCTGTTGCATCAGGCGTTGGGGCGCAATATGCGAACGGCGCTGTGGGTGTTGTGGGGCGTCGTCGCGGGTGTGCTGCTGATCGCCTGCGCGAATGTCGCGAACCTGATGCTCGCCCGCGCCGCTTCGCGCCAGAAGGAAATCGCGCTGCGCATCGCGTTGGGCGCGGGACGCTGGCGCGTGATGCGGCAACTCCTGATCGAGAGTGTTGTGCTGGCGGTGATCGGCGGCAGCCTCGGTGTGTTGATCGGCTGGTGGGGATTGCAACTGTTCATCGCGGTCAGTCCAGCCAACATCCCGCGCCTGAATGAGGTGACGCTCGACGGCGCGGCGCTTGGTTTCACGTTCGGCATTTCTGTGCTCACGGGCGTG
>QHOP01000568.1 GCA_003219345.1 Verrucomicrobiota bacterium | reverse complement strand
TGCCATTGGTGATGATCAGTTGCGGGTTGATGATCACGCCGCCGCTGCCTGGAAGCGACGCGCGAATGGTGAAGGTCAGATCGCCGGGCCCATTGTTATTCACCGCCAGATACCAGTTTCCATTGATGTCGGGGAAGAAGTTATTGGTGGCAACGGTGATTGAAACCGGATAGGCGCTGTCGCCCGAGCCTCCGTCGAAATAATCGGCAGGCGTGGGTAGCCTGCCGCGCTGGATCAACAGGTCAGCCGGATTGTTCAGGTTATAGAGATCAAACCGCACCGCCGCGTTGGTCTGATCCACGGTGAACACGAAGAAATTGGTCGGTTGCGAGCCGGCCTTGATGGTGAAGTCCAGCGGCACGTTGTTGGTCAGACGAATGATGTTGTAAGGCGAATTGGTGGATTCCGTGGCGCAGACGGTATAGGTCACCGCGTTCGTGTCCAGATTGTAAACGCCCAGATACCAGATGCCGGGCGCCAGCGGAACGGGCGAGGAAGTGGCCGTGACCAGGATTTGCTCGGGCGTTGTGTTCGTGTTCGCGCTGAGATAATCGTATTTGCCTGCAATCGGCCGCGGCAACGGGTCCGGCACCGGCAAAGCGCGGCGCACCACCAGATCCACGTTGCCATTTTGCGGTGTCAGCTCGAAAGTGACCGACGCCGCGTTGGTGGAAACATTGAATTGATAGTAATCGATCGCGTTGGTGACCGGGATCGTGCTCGTGTAACAAATCGCGTTGGTCAACGCGAGAACGGAAATCAAATTCGTGTCGGTCTGGTCGAAAGCGACGCTGATGGTGAATGTGTTCGTCTCGCCCGGATTCACGTTTGCCACGCCCAGATAGTAGCGCTGCCCCGGCTTCAGGTTTGGCGGCAGTCCGTTCGTCGCCAGCAGGAACGTTTCGCCTCCGCCCGCGCCGTTGTTATTAAACACCACATCTCCCGGCAGCGTTCCCGTGGGCAGCGCGTCCTGGTCGAAGAGCAATTTCAAATCGCCGGTCCCGGCCAGGATGTTCGTCGCCAGCGTGGCCCGCCGCGGCACATCGACGATGAAATACCGGATCTCGCCGCCGGCGACGATGTTTGTCACGGGCACGCCGTTGGTGTCGTAAACTGACGCGACGTTGGTCGTAGCCGGAACGAACGTCAGGGGAATCGCGGGCGGATTGGTGTTGGCGAAGATGAATCGCAACTGCCAGCTCACCAGTTCCGGCGCCGGATTGATGAATGCGCCCGCGCGATTGTCCCAGACCTCCAACCGCCAGGTGCCCAGCGCCGATTCACCAATCAGTGGTTTGAGTGTTTCCTCCGGCAGAAAGTAGTTCGGCGCCGTGATCTCGCTGAGCTCGAACGTGTCGAACTCCATCTCCGGCTCACGCCCCACCAGCCGAAGCGGCGTTCGGTTTTGCGTGGCGGTAAAAGAGATTTCGTTCGTCTGCCACGCCTGCCAATTGGTCGAGAGGAGCGTGCGCGTCTGCCGCTCGTCGACGACGATATCGGCGGACACTTCGCAGGGCGCCGGACGACCCAACAAACTGTATTTGCCCTTGACGTTCGCCTCGAAAATGTCCCGGATTTCGCAGGAATTGAGCGCTCGGTCGTAAATCGCCGCTTCGTCGATCAAACCGCTAAAAAACTGATTGCCTAGCGCGTCCGGTACTTGCCGGCCGCCGATGCGAAAATCGTTCGCCGAAGGAAGAATGTCGCCAATGTTGCCTGCGCCCTTAAAGGTGTCGACGCTTAAAACTGATTCAGCGGCGCCACATAGCTCGTCTGGTGCCAATTCCAGCCCGGATTCGTGTTGGCAAACGCCCAGGCAATGGTCCCGTCAGTAAAGCGCGCCACTTCATATTCGCCTTCCTTGTTCACAATCATCCCACCCGCAAATGGATGAGAACCAGGGCCCGTTGGATAAATCCATGTCTCAATCGTAATATGATCGGTAAATCGTAAAGCCGGGCGATCACCAACTTGGACATAGGCACCGGCGCCGTTCAAACTGAAAGCCCGCCCTACGATGCCTCCCGCAAAGGAAGTTCCTCCCGTCAAAACACCATTGTTCGTGCTGATAATGTCGTTCGCGTTGCCTTCCGCCGGCCACCAACTGATCGGTTTAGGGAATTGCAAACTCTGCGCGTCACATTTGCCTGCGTGTTGAGCAAGATAAATGGCGCGGATTTCATCCTGCGGAAGCGCGCGGTTGAAGATTTCCACTTCGTCGATGCGACCCGCAAACGTGGAGGTCAGTGTGGTGGTACTCGGTGCCGAGAGATCCAAGCGCGCGCCGATCGAAAGATTCTTCGTGAACGCAAAAACCGAGTTGTAGGTCAGGGGAGCGCCAGCAACCCCGTCAATGTAGAAAATGACCGTGCTGCCTGACTTAGTCACTGCGACATGATGGAAGTTGGTGTCTGTTACCTTCAGCGAAGCGCCCGAAGCAACGAAATCGACATCCACTTTGCTAAGGAGTAATTGTCCATCAGCGAACAACCCTACGCCATAGCCACCGTGGCCATAAAGCACAATCCCGCCATCACTCAACGGTCCGCCTCCAGCCACGTCGAGCCGGTCCCGTTTGATCCAAGCATCAATGGTGAAGTCCTGCAGTTGCAGGTTGCCAGGGTTCCCAATCAATACGCCATTCGTCATTCCATCAAACTGGAACGCTTGGCCTACTTCACCTTCGACAAAGGTCACTCCGTTTTCCAGCGTGCCGTTGTTCGTGCCTACAATGTCGCGGGCATCTCCCTCTCCCGGCCACCAACTCACCAGCGATGGATCGGGCGGGCTGCGGCGATAAACGTTTCGCAGCACGTATTGCCTTCCGGCGATGGTGGGCAGGTCCAATAAAACCTGGCCGTTGCTCAGTTCAAGGAAGTTGGTCCCGGTGTGACTTTGCAAAACGTTGCTAACCACGCTCACATGATTGCTGTAAAGCTGCCAAAGCCCAAAATTTGTCACCGCGCAGTAGTCGCCGACGTTCGTTCCTTCGAAGCTATTGGTGTAAACGAGATTGGTGGCGAAACCGTTGGTGGTGCCAAACGGCGGTTGTCCGAATTTGATGGGCGTCGTCGTGAGATTGGTGTTCTCCGTAAAGAAGGTGTAGATGATCTGCTCCGTGACAATCGCCGCAGTATAGTTCCACGCCGTACTCGAGTTGGTACTCCCGCCTTCGTTGACCACAATGGTCACCTGAGTAGAACTTCCCGGACCGTATTTGATGCTGACCGAGCCGGCGCCGTTGGTGAGACCGGTGCCGGGATCTGAAAAAAGTCGTAGCTGAGCTTTATCGTGCCCGTATTCTGTCCGGTCTCAATGACTCTTCGATCTTCCTGCGGCCCGCCGGAAGAGGTTTGAGGATACACGTTGGTGACGGTGTAGCTGACTCCATATCCCGCCGAACTTCCGCCGCCCCGGTTTTCCGCCAGCAAAATCCGCGTCCCTTGCGGGCTGATGAGGTGGAGCACCAGATCGGAAGCGCGGGCGTGGTCGATGCGCACCCCCACTTTCACCTCCGCCACGGGGCGGTTGTTCGTCACCACGATCGAGCCGTCCGTGATCGCATCGTCCTGCACACCCGGCGACACTGTGGGCAGATAAGCTTGCGCCAGGACCGCGGCCGGATTTTCATCGATGCTCGCCGCAATGTGGAAATCCACGCTAAAGGCGTTGGGATTGAACACGCCGATGAAATAGCGACCGGCATTGAGCGGCGGCACGTCGCCCAACCCGATTGACAGCGAACCGCCGGGCGGATTGATGAGCGCGAATTTGTCGTAGTCCGTCGTGCTCGGGGGTTGGTCCCGCTTGATGTAAAGATTCAGCGGCGCGGAGATGGAGGAAAGAAAAACCGTCAGTCTCGTGGCATCCAATGGCACGTCAATGGGGAAATAGAGCCACTGATTGGCCAGCACGGAAACGTCCACGCCCACGCCGGAGAGCAGACGCTCCGGCTGGACATGGAGGGTCAGGCCATCCACTCGCCCGGTGCCGCCACGCGCGTTGTCGGTCATCGTCAGCAGCCAGGCGCCGGACGTCGTCCCGCCCGCAAACTTGTTCAAGTTGCCCGGACCGTCGGTGGGCCGACTCAACAATAACTGCCCGCTGCCGCTGTCGTCATACGCCAGATGGAAAACCGTGTTGCTCGTGCCTTCAAAACGGGTGTGATTATTCAGCACCGCAAACTGATCGCCGTGACTCAAATTGCCGAGCAAATCGCCGATCGATTGGTGCGTCAGGTTCAGGTTCACCGTGACACTCCCGATGGCCACCGGCGGTCGCGGGTCCACTGCGAACATCAGCGCCGCGCCCGGCGCGTCGGGCGTGCCGTCCGGGATTTCCACGGTGAAGGGCATGCCCCGCAGCGTGCGGTTGCCATACGGGTCTTCCGCGGAAAACGGAACGTCCGTGGACAAACCGACAATGCCGAACTCCGCGCCTTGCTGGTCCTCGGATTTCACACCGATGTAATAAATCTGGTCCAGCCCCACGGCCGCGTTGGTGAAAATGATCACTTCGTTGCCGCCGCGATTGGTGGATTTGTAAGCGTTGGCGATCACCGCGGCATCAAGCTCGATCAGCGCGGCATTGGTCGAGACGTACAGGTCTATGTCCGCGTCCAGATTGCGCGGGCGCGAGAGGTCCGGCGGCAGGAAGGTGATGAACGCCACGTTGCTGCCATTGGTCAGACCGCTGAGGTTGTTCGTGAAAAACGCGTTCGTGAACGCGTAAAAGCGCCACTGGTTGGTTTCGCCGTCGGGCGAGGGGGCCAGTTGGAAGTTGGCTCCCACGCGCTGCTTCAATAACGGCACACCGTTCGTGAGGCCGATGAGCTCCAGGCGCGGGATGATGCCGTCCGGAACCCGCGTCAGCGAATCAAACGCGCCGGCCACCTCCCCGTTTCCGCAGGAAACGACCAGCGCATAATCCTGGACCACGTCGGTCATGTTCGCCGTGACGGCGTTGACATTGACGCGGCGCCCCGCCACGGTGATCGAATAATTCGTGCCGAGCGCGGGCTGGAGGAAAACGTTTTCGACGTTGTTGACGAAATCAGGAAGGGTGTTGGTGTCGCCGGGCTGATTGAAATCAGCGCCCGACGAAATGTTATTGCCCAGGAACACCTGGCCGGTGTCCAGGTTGCTGACGATCAAATCCAGGTCGTTGACCAGCTTCACCCCGGCGCCGGGATTTCCGGGCGGATCGGTCCAGACCAGCGTCACGCGCAAGGGGACGAACCGGGCATCGGTGGACAGCGCCAGATTCCAGGTGTGCCGTTGGCCGGTCGCCAGGGCATTGGTCGGGCTTTGATCGAAGAGCCGGACCGGCCAACTGGTCTCGTCCGTCGCGTTGGTCAGGGCCGCGGGGAGACTGTTCGTCAGATTGACCAGGCCCCACCCTTGAAAATTGATGACATTGCTGACACTCAAGTCGTAATTCGGGTTCACCGACCGCGCGCCGTTGATCAGCAGCGCCTTCATCAGCGCGGGACTGAACCCGCGCCGCAGTTTTTGTTCGAAAAATTCCTGCATCAGTGCCAGCACCCCGCAAACGCCCGGCGCCGCCATACTGGTGCCCGTGTCGTAGCGATAATTCGGACCAAGGTCCGGCACGAACGGGTTGAGATTGTTCGTGTCCATGTTCTGCGAGCGGGTGGAGACGACAAACGTGCCGGGCGCCAACACGTCCGGCTTGAAGCGCCCGAAATCCCCTTCGGTCCCGATGCCGACATTGCCGCGGCTGGAAAATGAAGCGACCTCGTTGTCGCTGTCCGTGAAGCCAAGGAACGGCACGTTGGTGCTGACCACGTTGGTGCCGCTGACGATGTTGGTGGTGT
>QHOP01000135.1 GCA_003219345.1 Verrucomicrobiota bacterium | reverse complement strand
GAACCGCCCTCCTGCGCACCATCGGGCGTGCTCAGGTAGAGAAAGCGTTTCAAACCGGGCCCCGCCTGAACGACTGCGCTCAAAGAAACAAGGGCGGCGAAAAGGAGAAGGATTTTGCGCATGACTGAAGTTTATCTCGCGACCAATGCCAGGCGTCAAGCCGCGTGAGCGTTTGCGGTCATGCCAAAACACTCGAACTGATTTGACATCAAATGGCTGAAGGCCTTAAAAGACCGTTGATTCTGACAAAAAGGTAAATTGATGGCTCTCGACCCGGTGGTTATGCTGTTGTACGCACGCACTCTTTCTAGCGTTGACCTCCGCATTTTTCGTTCCGCGCGTTTGCACAAACGCGAGTTCGGCATTCAACTCCCCATAAACCCCGTAGCGGCCGACGGGAGGAAGTCTCATTCCATTTCGGCTGAGGGAGGTTGGAGCCTCCTCACGTCGGCTGCTGCGGTTCAGGGGCTCGACTCGCCGACAGTTCGTTTCGGGGAGTTCTCTCCCGCCGCTTGTGGCACTCTTCAGACCCCGACTACGCGGCGCTGGGCCGTCCCGCGACACTGCCGGACCCATTAGCTCGTGACCATGAATACCTCTGTTTTACAGGCCAAACTCATGGCACTTGTCATTCTTCTGAGCAGTTTGTTTTGCAGCGATCCGGTCCGAGCCGACCAGTGTTTCACGCCCAGCTTCGCGTCGGCGGTCACCTTCGGCGCGGGCAGAAATCCTGTTTCCATCGCCGTCGGCGATTTCGACGGCGACACCAGGCTCGACTTGGCCGTGGCCAACTCCGATTCCGTTTCGGTGCTGTTAGGCAACGGCGATGGGACCTTCCAAACGGCCGTCCACTATGACGCCGGACCGTATCCCATCTCCGTGGTGGCAGGCGACCTCAACGGCGACAAGCAGCCCGACCTGGTGGTGGTCAACTCAGGTGGCATTTCGGTGCTGCTGGGTAACGGCGATGGGACGTTCCAAAGCGCCGTTAACTATGCCGCGGGATCGGCACCTTACTCCCTGGCGATCGGGGATTTCAACGGCGATGGCAAGGCTGACGTGGCGGTAGCCTGCGCGTTCCCCGGCTATGTCTCGGTGCTGCTTGGCAACGGCGATGGCACCTTCCAGGCCCCCATCAACTATAACGCGAGGTCGTTTCCCACTTCTGTGGCGATAGGCGATTTAAACGGCGACGGCTACCCCGACATGGCCGTGGCCAACTTCAATTCCGACAGTGTCTCAGTGCTGTTGGGTAACGGGGATGGGAGCTTTCAAGCGGCAGTTAACTACAGCGCGGGAAAGTCTCCACTTACCGTGGTGGAGGGCGATTTCAACGGCGACAACAAACCGGACCTGGCTGTAGCCAATGCGAACTCCGCTGACGTCTCGGTGCTGTTGGGCAAAGGCGATGGGACCTTCGAGCCCGCCGTCAACTATGGCGCCGGCGCCTATCCTGCTTTCGTAGTGATAGCCGACTTCGATGGTGACGCCCGCCCCGACCTGGCGGTATCCAATTTTAACTCCGCGAATGTTTCGGTGCTGTTTGGCAGAGGTGATGGGACGTTCAAAGCTGCCACGAACTACGACGCGGGACCGGAGCCTTACTCCGTGGGCGTTGGCGACTTCAACGGCGACGGCCAGCTCGACCTGGCTGTGGCCAATAAGTTCTCCTCCACCGTCTCGGTTATCCTCGGCACCTGCATCCCGGCTCCCGCCGAACTCGCCGTGGTGCGCAGCAACTCTACCGTCACGATTTCGTGGCCGCGGCCGTCCACTGGATTCGTTCTCGAATCCACAACAAGCCTGAGCCCGACAAACTGGGTACCCGCCCCCGAAGTCCCGATAACTAACAATAACAGGCTGGAGGTGACTGCGCCGCTCGAACAGCAGGAACGTTACTTCCGCTTGCACAAGCCGTGACTCGTGCTAACGCGGTCGCCTCGAAGCTTTCTCAGTTTTGTTTTCCGGTCTCAGATTCACAGACAATAATTGAAGGAAGTTGCCGCGTCCTTTCTCTTCGTCAACTCATAGTCAGGAACTGCCAATCAGGATTCCGGCAAGAAACACAAGCAGACCGCCGAGCATCACCTGAAAGGCCGCGGAGGCCAGCGGCGTGTCCATAAACTTGTGTCGCACCCAGGAAATAACTCCCAGTTCCACCAGCACAACTGCGACGGCAATGGAGGTGGCTGTTTTGACGTTCGCTATCAGGTAGGGCAGAGTGTGCCCGAGCCCGCCAACTGTGGTCATCAACCCGCAGACAAATCCGCGCGCCCACGGGTGGCCGCGGCCGGTGAGACTGCCGTCGTCGGAAAGCGCCTCCGCGAAACCCATGCTGATGCCCGCGCCGACGCTCGCCGCGAGGCCGACCAGGAATGTCTCCCAACTGTTATGCGCTTGCAACACAAAGAGCCTCTTCTGCCGCGACGATTCTGCTTCGCTCAATTTCGTTTCCGCGATCTGTTCCGCCGCGTGCGCGTGATTCCGTTCCTCTTCCGCGAGGTCGCCCAACAGTTGGCGCACGCCCGCGTCCGTCGCGCGGCGCGCCGCGGCTTCGTAGAAACGTTTCGTTTCAAGCTCCATGGTCTCGGCGGCTTTTTGCACGGCCTTGAGACCGAGTGGCCGCACCAGCCAGACCGGCCGCCTTTGCACAAAACCCCGGACGTCCTGCCGCCGGATGAGCGGCACGTGATCACCGAAACGACTTCGGTAAACGTCGAGCAACCGATGGCGATGCCCGTCCTCTTCGCGCCGGAGTTCTTTGAACTTTTCGGCTTGTTCCGGATAATTGTCCTTCAAGCCGTCGGCGAAGTCGTCGTAAATTCGGGCGTCTTCTTCCTCGAGCGCGATGGCCAGGGCGAGGATTTCCTGTTCGCTGAGAGTTTCAAAGGGTCGCATAGGTTTTGGGGCCGTCGCCTTTCACAAGGCGACGGCGACAGCTTGCCACCAACCTTCCACCCTTTGCAACCGTTCGCCTTTCCAGGCTGCGAGCCCTCCGGGCTTTCCGGCCCACGGTCGGCCCGGTCGAACGGGAAGTCACCCAAACCAGCAGGCTCGAAAGCCTACTCTACCTCGCGGTTCATGGACAGATTCCAGGGCTTTCGACCGCGGCTCGGAGCCATGAACGGTGGGGCGAGACTCCCTCGAGCCCTGATCTCCAATGGATACAAATTAGGGCTCGACGGAATCTCGCCCCACCCGGTTCATGGGAAGCCCCCTTTCGTTTTTTCGCATGCATTGGGACCATGGACCACCCCCCTCACCCGCCCTTCGGGCACCCTCCCCCCCACGGGGGGGAGAGGGACGGAGTGAGGGGGCGGTTCATGGGAAGGAGATCATCATCCCAGCCTTGAGGTGACCGATACCGCCGTTTTTTTTTGCGCAGCCCAGCGGTTTTCCCCATCTGTGTTCATCTGTGTCCATCCGTGGTTCTTCCTTCAAGCAGCCTGAGAATCGCAGTCGTATTCAGCGCCGCTTTGGGCAGGAAGGAAGTTACGTCCACGTATTCGGGTAGTTTCGAACTGTCCGCGCTGCGTTCGGAGCAATGGTCGTTATCGCCCCAGGGGCCAAGGCCGTCGAGCGTAGGCACCGCGTCCCAAAGCAGATTGCCGTCGCTCAGCCCGCCGCGTTCCTGGACGTTGACGGGGATGCCAAGCTCCTTGCCCGCCTCCTGCCAGATCGCAGCGAGGCGATCGGTATTCGGATTGCGCGGCCACGGACGACTCTCGGTGAGAATTTCAACCTTCACTTCGCAGGCGTAGCGATCCACCGGACTTCGCACCTCGCCGGGACCGGAGAGCGCAAGGAGCGCCGCTTTGGCCCGTGCGTAAACTTCCGTCGTGAACGCGCGGAATTCGCCTTCGGCGAAAGCCTCGTGCGGCACGCGATTCAAGACTGTGCCACCGGATACTGTGCCCACGTTGAACGTAAGGTCCTGTTTGTAATTCGTAAGCGCCGCGACGCGCTGGAGTATGTGCGCGAGCTCGACAACCGCGTTCGCCCCGTGCGGATGCTTCGCGCCGGCGTGCGCGCCGCGTCCGGTGACCTTCACCCGCCATGTTCCCCTGCCCTTCCGTGCGACGACCACCAGGCGTTCACCGCCAAGGCGCCCTTCCGACTCGAAGACCAGCGCCGCGAGCGTGTCCCGGTCAAACCGGTTGCGACAAACATCGGCGAAGTCCTGAGACAGGGTTTCCTCGGATGAATTCCAAAAAAGCTTCCAGGTAATTTCCTCAAACACAGCCGGCTCCGGTGTCCGCAGCGCCTGCAGCACCAGCCACATCATCACCGTGCCGCCTTTAATGTCGTGCGTGCCAGGGCCGTAGATTCGATCCCCTTCCAGCTGCCAGCTGAAATTATTTCGCTCCTCTTCCTCCGGCGGGAACACCGTGTCGAGATGCGAGACCATGGCGATGTTCTTCGTCGTGCGCCCGCGCCGCGTCAGCACGAGATGATCGCCGTAGTTCGGATTGGCCGATGGCACGAACTCCGCGGTGAAACCCAGTGGCGCGAAGCATTCCGCTGTAAGTCGCCCGAGCCTGTCCACACCTTGGCGGTTGCCGGTGAAACTGTTGATGCCGACCATCTGCCGCAACATCTCCAGCGCGGCGGGCATTTGGTCTTTCAGGAACTTCATCAGCGACGCATCATTCCGCACGAGCCGAAGAGTGCGAGGATTCCCTGCGACGGTCAACTGTCGGTGGACGCTTTTTCTCGGCCGCAAAAAGGCGAGACCTGAATCCAAGAGCGCGGGTCAACGACACGCTGCAGTCTCGTGCCGTGTGGCGTCCTTGCGCTGTTCCTCCTCTGGCGGCACCGGACAAACTTCGCCCGACTTATGAAGACCTGACCTCAGTCCACCCGGGAGCAGCACAGACGGCAATGGTCAGTTGTATTTATCCTTGTAGCGCACCCAGTCCTGGGGACTCTCGGGATTTTCGTCGCGCCCCTTGGCGGTCAAATCCAGAAAGTTGTAGGTCGTGTTCAGCAGGTCAATGCCCCGCGCATAAGATGAGTAAGTGTGAAATACGTCGCTGTTCTCGTCTTTGTAGAATGCGCTGACACCTTCGCGCTCATCAATGTCCACATTGAGCTTCGCGTAATTGTAAATGGCTTTGCGGCTCTTGAGGTGCTCCGCCGTGAACGACACATTGAAATCGAAGTTGAAGTCTGTTTTGGACGAGGAAAGCCATTTGAACCGCCAGCCCATGCGCTTCTTGAACGGCTCGATTTCCGCCAATGGCGCGCGGGAGACGACGGCCAACGTTGTGTCGCGCTGGCCGAGATGAATGTTCGCGCTGTCGAAATGGTCGGCCCAGAACGAGCAATGCGGACACCCTTCCTTCCAACCCGGACCGAACATGAAATGATAGACGATTAGCTGACTCTTGTTGCAAAACAGGTCAGCCAGTGTCTCTTTACCGTTTGGCCCCTCGAAAATGTACTCCCTTTCCACCTTCACCCAGGGAAGGTTTCGCCGCTGCTGATTCAATTGATCGCGCAGTCGTGAGAATTTTTTCTCCCTCACCAGCAGACTCTTGCGGGCGGCAAGCCACTGTTTTTGCGGCACGACTTTGTGTCCTTTAGTGCCATTCCATGTTTTTAGTTTAACCATAAAGTTTCTCCGTTATTGTTGCTTCATCTGTTTCAAGTGTTAGCAGAATTCAGGTGGATCGAATCGGCTTTACTGCGGGCCAACCTTCAGCCGGCCTTGGATCGGTTTCATGGACTTCCGATCGGTCGCAAGACGCGCCGCAAAATTTAGACCCTAAGCCAGCCACGGAACCCCCTGCCGTTGTAGTAAGACTCCGCACCGTTGTGATAAAAGAAGACACGTCCGAAGCGACGATCACCAAAGAGCGCGCCGCCGAGTTTTCTCATATCTGCAGGCGTTTTCACCCAGCTAGACGACTTCGTATCGAACTCTCCCAGCTTCTGCAGCTCCCGATATTCTTCTTCCGTTAAAAGCTCAATGCCCATGGCCGCTGCCATATCCATGGCGTTGTTTTTCGGTTTATGTTCTTTCCTCGAATCCAGCGCTTCACGGTCGTAACACAGGCTGGTGCGGCCTTTAGGACTTTCCGCCGAACAATCAAAAAGATGTATCCGCCCGTCTTTTTATCATGACCAACAACATCCGGTTCACCGCCGGTTCTTTCCATTTCATTGAGTGACCACAGCTTTTCACCATTAGCTTCCAGCCTTGCTTGGACTTTAGCCCATTCAAGACCTTTATGGCGGTTCATGTTTTTCTCAAAACGGGCTTTCAATGCTCTGAGTAATTCTTCACGTTGTTTTGGTGACAACTCCTTTCTATTGCTGGTGATTTTGTTCATACTTTTACTTCAAGCGCCGCGGCCAGTTCGAGACGCATTCGGGATTTGCATCATTCTGGAAGTTGTCCAGGAGCGGTTTTCCAGCTTTATGAGATGGTAACATTGAATCGCAATCACGATTGCCATTTTGAAAGGAATCCCAACAGGATTCAATCATTCAGCTATGCCTGTTCTGCTCAGCAAGTCGATCGGTGACTTACGCTAATAGGTGACGAGCGGCGCCGTTCTCTTACAACAAATTGGCGAGTTGGTGAGATTTTAGATGGGTGGAACCGGCAATTTTCGACAGCCCAAACAATCGTGCTGCGGTCATTTTGTCTCGTCCCACTGGCGGACAATCCACGCCGACACGTCATGGAGCTGCCGTTCTGTGATGTTCGTCGAATGTTCATGGCGCAGGGCGATCTCCCGGAGGCGTTTCACCCGGTCAAGATAGGGTTGCAGCCGCTCCGCCGGCCACTTTTCGCGTTCGGCCTGCTGCTTGAGATCGGCTGGTCGATGAAGCCGCGGCGACTTGAACCAATCCGCTTCACCGAACCAACAGTCCTGCACGTACAACACGTCTTGAATCTTTTGCGCGCCGGCGTTTGGACCGAATAATTCGCGGCCCAGGATTTCGTGAAAGGCGCTGTCGGCGAGCGCGGGCTGGCGGGTCCATTCGCGATAGGCGATCCGGTTCACGCGCACGGGTAGTTCGCTTAACGGCATCTCCCCATCGCGCAGCCACGTCATGTGAAACGGCTTCAGCCGCGGCTTGTTACTGCCGGGCGGACCATCGATGCAACTGAACGGCTCGCAGGACGTGATGTATCCACTCAAGCCGCGCTGCCGGGCGAGTTGCGCGCCGTCGCGAATCTTCGCCGGCGTGCCGATGGTCAGGCCGTCGTTCCAATACACGCTGCTGCGCGCCTGCTTCGCCAGGTCATCGTGAATCGGCGCGCTGTGCGGCGTGAACGAGAGCGACCAGCGCGGATCGAACTTCTGCCGCGAACCACTCACGCTGAACTCCGGGACCTGGTTTGTAGAAAAGTAACGCGGGTAAACGAAGATGAGCGCATCGCTCCTGGCTTTCCACACGTCGTCGGAGATTTGCCGCACGAACGCGAATTCGTGGTCAAAGAATTTCCCGCGGCAATCCGCGCAATAACAAATCGCGTAGTCCGACGATTCAATCAACAGGCCGTCCGCGTTGGGATAGAAGTCAAAAAACATTTCCCGCACGTATTCGCGCATGAATTTTTGGGACGCCTGCTCCGCCGGGCACAGGTTGTAGCCCCACGCGTGCAGCCCCCAGAGATTCGCCGGCTGCCCGCTCTTCTGCGTTGCTTTCAGTTCCGGATGCTCCAGCGGGTACTGATTGGCGCCGTCGTAGGCGAAGGGCGTGAAGCCGAGCACCACCCTGATGCCTTTCGTGTGCGCGTAATCGATCAATTCGCGCGCGTAATCCTGCTCCACATTCTTGTGCTCGGCGTTGTAACGCCACGTGACGGGAAACGCCTTCGAACGGAATCCGCCAGCCGTCCACAGGATGAGAAAATTCGCGTCGTCCTCCTTCATGCAATCGATCATCTGCTTCCACTCCGGCAGCCCAAACGTCGGCATGCGCATGAACGTGGTGTAATAACCGCGGATGGCAAACGGCTCATTCGTGGCCGCCGCGACCATCACCGTCGCCGCCAGGAAGAACAGGAAATGGAGACATCGCTTCATACATTAATGGACGCAGGACTGGCCACTTTCGGACAAAAAGGTGAGGACGGTCGCTCTGGGTCCGCTTTGATGAGATGGTAACCTTGGATGGGTTTCATGGCGGCTATTTTGAAATGAATCCCAACGGGATTCAATCATTCAGCCCAGCGTTCACGATCCGAGCCGACAGGCGAGGAACGGCGCTACGCTGGGAACGCAATCCAAGAACCCATCAACCCTGAAAGGGCCCTGAAAGGGTTGAATCAATCCCACACATACCTTTCGTCAAATTCGATTTCGTAACGGCGTAACAATTGCCGGAGTTCGTCCTGAAAAGAAACCTTGCGATGATGTTCCTCCTGCCCGGCGATGTAATCGCGCACGGATTCAATCTGCGAAAAGCCGATGGAGAAAATGCCGTAGCCGTTTTGCCACGCGAAATCTGCGAGGTCGGGTGATTTGGTTTTCAGCCACAACGACGAGCCGCGTTTGACTTCCTTGACCATCGCCGCCGCGTCGCAGGTGCGGGACAACGCGCAGAGCAAATGCACGTGATCTTCCACGCCACCGACGATAATGGGTTGGCATTCGAGGTTGGTGAGGATGCCCCCGAGGTAGCGGTGCAATTCGTCGCGCAATGGTCTGTCGCGGAGGAAGGGCCGCCGATCTTTGGTGGAGAAGACCGTGTGCACAATAATTTTGGCGAGGGATTGCGGCACGACAGGATGATGCGAGATGTGGGGATTTGATTCAACCCTTTCAGGTTTGATGAAATTGGCGTGATGGTGACCCAGGGTAGCCCCGCGTTGCGGGCCAACCCTGGGCTGAGTGATGCAATCCCGTTGGGATTTCTAAAGGCGCGGTCCATCCCGATCGTTTACGCGACGAACCACCAAATCGAAATCAATTCGTCCGACGCGTGGGGATTCGATGAACGACCGAGGCGCGAAGCGTATCCGATCAATCCCGAAGGGATTGAATCATTCAGCCCGGGGTTGCGAGGTACGAGCTACCCCGGGAACACGAACCGAATACATCATCAACCCCGAAGGGGTTGAATGGAACGCGTGGTTGCGGCGGGCGCGGGTGATGCAACCTCGTTGGGATTTTTAAATGGTGAACGCAATCTTAGCAAAGGTTCTCGAATTGCTTCTACCATTGCGTTCTTGGCGGATTTCCAGATAAGCTACAGCTAAGATGAATGACGAAGACAACCTGGGCCAAGTCAACGCAAAGCTGAACGCTCTACTGGCCTTTTCGGCCATTTCGCTTGAAAACGGCCCAACGGGAGATTTTGTGAAATCCGAAGAAATCCTCGCGCGGTGTGGAGTCAAACCAGATGAGATTGCCACGATCTTAGGCAAAAATGAAGCTGCCGTAAGAAAGAGCCTGCACCGCGCAGGCATCCGTTTCCGTGAAACGATGAAAGGAAAGAAGTGAACAGCGACGACAAAATCTTGGAGCGGCTTGATGAGCTCGTGCGGCTGATGGCGATTGTCGCCAAGCGGGGAGCGCGGCAAACAGAAATAATCCACGAACTCGGAGACCAAGGCTTCGGCCCAAAGCGAATCGCAGAACTCCTTGGAACAACTCCAAACACGGTCAGCGTCGCCCTGCACAAAAAGCGACGCGAGTCAAAGGGCAGCAAGTAATCGGGAGCGTCAAAAACTCAATCTTATGAAACGCAAACGTGCGGTTCGCAAGACTGGCAACACTACTCAACCCAACGAGGAAGCGTTCAACGGACAGCAACTGAAAGCGCGATTGGACGCCATCGTGACATTACTATGCAGCCTCAAGTTTGCGGATGACGAGGGCAACCTAAAGCGCGCACCAGTCGCGAAGCTCCTACACAAGGCAGGGTATACTCCCACAGAAATCGCGCTCTTGTTCGGCAAGAAGAAAGCGACCGACGTTTCGACCTATCTCTACTGACGCTCGCTTCATCATGCCTCTCTCTGTTTCTGATGCGCTCTCCAACACGAACGAGCAGATTGAGCAGGCAGCGCGTGCAATCGGCCGTTCCGCTTCCAACCGCAAAGTTTTCAACGCGATTTACACCGGGAAGAAACGAATCAAATCGGTGGGAGATCTAGCCCGCAATACGCGTCTGAGCCGGAAACAGGTGCTGACGGCTGGAAAACACCTTCACAACCGTTCAATCGTAAATCAAACTCGGAAGGACGGAGACACTGCTTATGAGAAAATCGACTTCTTTTATACGCACAAACAGAAGATCCTACGGTTCGCCGGAAACAACAAAAAGCTCGCGACTCTTCCCACCAAGCGAAATGTGGTCGCTCGCGAGGTCAAAACCGTTCAAGTTCCGACCAACCTCGCAAAGACGAAGCAAATCACGATTGACGATGTGGATTCATTCAAGCGGGTGCGAAGCAAGAGGACCGACGGCAATTTATCTCCGTCAGTTTCTGAGAAGAAGTTCAAGCACGGCGTCCGGCGAATTCTTAGTGAGGAAGGTAAATTCACGGATTGGGGTGGCGAGAAAAACGATTTATACAGCACTCGGCTGCGAATAGATGGGAAGCGATTATCTGCTGTGTTCGCGTTCAAAGGGCCGGGCAAGAAGGGGAAGCTCGTGCCGGGCAAGATGGGCAAGAATGGCGATCAAATCCAGCGGTTATTCCAGAGCACGTCTGACGTGTTCTTCGTTCAATACTGGTTTGAGATCGATGAGAGTGTCCTTGACCAAATGCAGGCACTCGCGGTCGCAAAGTCCGTTACGTCAGGGAAGCAAATCTATTTCGGAATCATAGACGGTGCGGATTCAGACCGACTGTTCCGCGCGTATCCGCAGTGTTTCAGGTAGCTTAATTCATTTGCAGTTCACACCTTCGCGTAAACCTCCGCGCCTCTTTCCACGAACTCCTTCGACTTCGCTTCCATGCCCTTCTTCAACGATTCTTCCTCGGCGATGCCTTGTTCGGCGGCGTATTTGCGGACGTCTTCGGTGATCTTCATCGAGCATCCGCCTTCGCCGAGGCTACGGCGGACAGCGAAATGCGGGGAGTTCATGTCTTGGTATAGATTTCCGCTCCTTTCTCCACGAATTCACGAGCCTTCTGTTCCATGCCGGCCTGGATTGCCTTCTCTTCAGCGACTCCCTGTTCCGCCGCATACTTCCGCACGTCCTCCGTTATCTTCATGCTGCAAAAATGAGGCCCGCACATGGAGCAGAAGTGCGCGGTCTTTGCGCCTTCCTGCGGCAGCGTCTCGTCGTGGAACTCGCGCGCGGTCACGGGGTCCAGGCTGAGGTTGAATTGGTCTTCCCAGCGGAATTCGAAGCGCGCCTTGCTCAGTGCGTTGTCCCGGTACTGCGCTCCGGGATGGCCTTTGGCCAGGTCCGCCGCGTGCGCCGCAATTTTGTAAGCAATCACGCCGTCTTTTACGTCTTTCTTGTTCGGCAGGCCGAGGTGTTCCTTGGGGGTCACGTAACAGAGCATCGCGCAGCCATACCAACCGATCATCGCCGCGCCAATCGCGCTGGTGATGTGGTCGTAGCCGGGCGCAATGTCGGAGGTGAGCGGGCCGAGCGTGTAGAACGGCGCTTCGTGACACCACTCGAGTTGCTTGGCCATGTTTTCCTCGATCAGGTGCATCGGGATGTGGCCCGGACCTTCGTTCATGACCTGCACGCCGTGCGCCCACGCGCGCTCGGTGAGTTCGCCCTGCGCTTTGAGTTCGGCGAATTGCGCTTCGTCATTGGCGTCGGCGATCGAACCGGGGCGCAGGCCGTCGCCGATGGAAAAGGAAACGTCGTAGTCGGCCATGATTTCGCAGATATCGTCCCAGTGGGTGTAAAGGAAACTCTCCTGGTGATGCGCCAGGCACCATTTGGCCATGATACTGCCGCCGCGGCTGACGATGCCGGTGGCACGATGTGCCGTCAATGGGATGAACCGGAGCAGGACTCCTGCATGGATCGTGAAGTAATGAGCGCCTGATAGATCGGCACCGTGCCGATCGGGACCGGCGAGTTGCGGATGATCCACTCGCGCGTCTCGTGGATGTTCTTCCCGGTCGACAGATCCATCACGGTGTCCGCGCCCCAGAGCGTCGCCCAGCGCAGCTTCTCGACTTCTTCCTCGATCGACGACGACACCGCGGAGTTGCCGATGTTGGCGTTGATCTTCACGAGGAAGTTGCGGCCGATGATCATCGGCTCGGATTCGGGATGATTGATGTTGGCCGGGATAATGGCGCGGCCGGCGGCGACTTCGGCGCGCACGAATTCCGGAGTGATGACGCTGGGGATGCGCTGAGGAAAACGCCGGAAGACACTTGGCTGATACTCGATGGTTGATCGTTGATGGTCGCCGGAGCCGGGGTGTTGTTTCTCCAAGTCGCTGCGAACGATGTCGCGGGACAAATCGCTCAAGCGAGAATCCGAAGATGGAGACAGGCGCGACGCCTGTCCTACGCGCATGTTCTCGCGGATGGCGATGAATTCCATCTCCGGCGTGATGGTGCCCTGCCGCGCATACCAGAGCTGCGTGACGGGATGGCCTTTGGCCGCTCGCAGTGGCCGGCGACTGCCTGTCAATCCCGGAAATTCCACAAGCCGATTGCGTTCCGCCTTGCTGGCGTATTCGGCGTGTTTGCCGGAGAGATAGCCATTATCCTGCGGCTTCACTTCGCGCCCGTCGTATTCCTCAACATCGCCCCGCCGCAGGATCCAGCTCGCACGCAGCGCCGGCAGGCCTTGCTCGACGGAGCCGCTAAATTGCGGATCGCCCCACGGACCGGAGCAGTCGTAAACGCGCACCGGCTCGTTGACCTCGATCTGGCTATTGAAGCTCTTCGTCGGCGACAGTTCAATCTCGCGCATGGGCACGCGGATGTCCGGGTGGAGGTTGCCCAGCACATAGATGCGTTTGCTCTTGGGCAAAGCATCGCTGCTGTGCGGTTCAAACGAATCTTTGGTCGCGATCATAAACTGGTTGATGGTTGAGAGTTGATGGTCGGTCAACCCGCCAACGCGTGTTAAGTTTTCGTTCGCAAACGAACCGGGAAAGGCTTTTGAAGGTCGGCACGTTCCTTCGCCAGCATTACCTGGATCAGGTTCAACGGGTCGGCGGCACTCCCGCGTCGCCCTCTCAGCCTTCGCCCCGCAAACGCGGAGCCGGTTGGCTCCCCTCTGGATGACTGGAAAGTAGGATCAACACCCCGGGGCGTCAAGCAATCGCAAGCGCGGGTAATGTCCTAGCTTTGGCTAGACCAATTGCCAAAAGAAATTTCCGAAATGAAACCGTCGGTTTCTCGGCGATCCTCAAATAGCGGGACGATTTGAGGAGCTTGTTCCGCCGGGGGGATGCCCGGCTACGGCAGGCGAGACGCCCGCCACTAGGCCAACCCCGGCTAAAGAAGGGTTCCGCGCAGGATGTGGTACGCAACCGTGAAGTAAATCACGATGCCGGTGACATCGACGAGCGTCGCCACGAACGGCGCCGACGACGCCGCAGGATCAAATCCGAGGCGGCGCAAGAGGAAAGGGAGCATGGAGCCGACCACGCTCCCCCACAGCACGACGCCCACGAGACTCGACGCCACCGTTGCGGCCACCAGCGCATAATGCGACGTGTAGAGTGTTTCCTTGTGCGGCCAAATGAAGATGCGAATCAGAACGATCGTCGCCAGCACAGCGCCCAAGGCGACTCCGGCCATCAGTTCGCGCCGCAATACCTTCCACCAGTCGCGCAACGTCACATCTCGAACCGCCATGGCGCGGATGATGAGCGAGGTAGCCTGAGAACCCGAATTGCCGCCGCTGGATAGAATCAACGGCAGAAAAACTCCCAGCACCGCCGCTTTGGCCATTTCCGCCTCGAAGTATCCCATGGCCGTGGTGGTAAACATTTCGCTGATGAACAGGATCGAAAGCCAACCGCCGCGTTTCTTAATCATCGAAAGCATGGCGATCTTCAAATAGGGAGCGTCGAGCGCTTCCATGCCGCCCATCTTCTGGATGTCTTCGGTGGCCTCCTGTTCCGCGACATCGAGCACATCGTCCACCGTCACGACGCCAACCAAAACTTCCTTCGAATCAAGCACTGGCAAAATGGTGCGATCATATTTTTTGAAAGCGGCGACCGCGGTTTCCTGGTCATCCGTGGCCCGCAGGGCAAAGACCTGATGGTCGAGCAGCTCGCCGACCGAGGCATTTAACTCGGCAACCACCAGGTTGCGCAACCGCACCGAGTCCACGAGGCGGCCCTTTTCGTCCACGACGTAAAGCTGGTTGAGCGATTCGCGTTCGCGGCCCACTTTCCGCAAATGCGCGAGCACCTCGGCGACCGTCCAATTCTGTTGAATGGCTATGTACTCCGGGGTCATCCGCCGGCCGATCGAGTCTTTGGGGTAGCCCAGGAGGTCGGCGGCAATCTTGCGCTCAGCGGGCGAAAGCAGATTCAGCAGTTTCTGGGTGGCTGCCGACGGCAATTCCTCCAGCAGGGCCGTGCGATCATCGGGCGGCATGTCGTTGAGAATCTGGGCGACCTGCTCGTTGCCGAGCGCCTGCACGAGTTTCTCCTGGTCTTCGACGCTCAGGTATTCGAAGACATCGGCTGCCAGATCGTGCGGCAGGATGCGCATAAGCACCGCCTCATCATCCGCGCTCAAGTCAGTGAAGATTTCAGCAATGTCCGGGGCGGGAAAGCCACAGAGGATTTCGCGGAGTTGATTGAAATTCCGCTGCCGGATCAGTTCGACCAATTCAGGCTGAAGCAAACTACCGATCATTCCCGGAAATCAAATCGCGCCGGACGGCAAATGCCAAGTAACAAAGTTTGCGTGCGGTGCTGGTGGAGCGGGACGTAAATAGGAAGATCGCCCGGAGCGCGGCGGCGAAGCGGGAGTTCATGCGGAAAACCGGGCACCCAAACGGCTGGTCGGGACATGTCGTTGACCATGTCATACCGCTCAAGCGCGGCGGATCGGATTCGCCAGCGAACATGCAATGGCAGACCGTGGAAGAGGCGAAGGCGAAAGACAAGTGGGAGTAGGCCGCCAGGCAAGGAAAGGACGTGCAGTCGAATTGTGGGAAGAAGCATTAACAAGAGCTGACAACAGTCCATTGACGATACACGGCCCGCGCCCTGCAAAGTCTTTTTCTCTCTTTGCTCACTTCTTATCTTTTTCCGGTTCGTTCAAGAGCTTGAGCGCCCGGTCGAGCAGGGCTTCTGCCTCTTTGTGCTTCGCCTGTTTCATCAAGGGTTCCAACTCTTGCATGAGTTCTGCGACCGGCGAAGGATCGCGACCTTCATTCTGCCAGCGTTGGACACCTTCCTGAACTTGCTGCACCTTCCCCTGAAGCACACGCTGGACTTCTCCAGGCGAAGGTATTTTTCCAGCAGCGATTTTGCTTTTGATATCCCGAAGCTTAGCTTGCTGTTCGCTGGTCAATTTGTCTTTGATTCCGAGAACCAAAGTCAAGTGCGCGCGCTTGATCTCGCGTTCCTGGCTCAGGACTTTGTCGAACTGAGCCAACGCGGCTTGCTTATCGATCGACTCCATTTTCAGCAAGACGGCCAATGCCTCCCCTTCTTTTTGAAGTCGTTGTTGCAGGTCGCTGAAGCGCTCATGTGCCTTCTGGATTTCGGCCATTAGACCGTTCCTTTGATCCTCGGTAAGCCCAATTTCCGACGGATACTGCATCACCAACTCCGGTGGAAAAAGATTTTCGGCGAGCGGATCAACAGGGGGTGCCTGCGCCCAAAGCAGACGGTTGGTAAAAAGTAACAGAATCCCTAGAGTAGCGGTCTTAGATTTCATACAATTCTTTGTTGCATTTCTTTTGTTTCGATGTGTGGGCCGGGAATTGGTTCCCATTTCTTGCCGGTCGTGATGTGTTGGCGTTTGGTCACGCTGAACAAGAGTATGCCGGTCGTTGAACCAGCAGTCAAAGACGACAATTCGCTTGCGCATTTGTCCGATCGAGGCAGACACTCACACACCGACATCCCAAACCAACCCACACATATGAAAGCACCCCACCTTTGCTTCACCGTTGCTGCCAGCTTACTATCCACCGCCACTCTGATCGCTGACGACGCCGACCTGCTGGCAGGCAAGTGGTCGGTCAAAAAGGTCAACGACGAAGGCCAGAAATACACACAATTTGTCGAGATCAAGCAGGACAAATTTGATTTCCAGATTGCCGGTGAGGACGATCAAGTTGGTTTCGTGGCCAAGGGCGATTTCAAACTGGAAAAGCTCGGCCCGTTCAAAGCCGCGCGCTTCTTTCACATCAAGGCAGGACAGTCCGCCTCCAACCTCGAAGACTCGGACGAAGAATACGTTTCCATCTATCGGCTCGACAGAGACACCTGGACGCTGGCGTCCTACTTCGACAAGGAACGCGAGCAGAAACCGGCCTTGGAGGTTTACCAGCGCGTTAAATCGCCAACGGCCCAAACGCTGGTCATCGACGAGATTGAGATGGCAGATGTGCCGCAGGGCGCGGCTTGGTTCTTGTGTTTTGACGTGAAGACACAAGATGGAGCCAGCCGTCGATACCACGTCGATGGGAAGGAATACGACAAAAAGCAAGTGACGATTCCCGTGGCGCTGGAAGTGCCGAAGATGAGCGCGGGCAAGAAATGCACTTTCACCCTGCAACTGGACGACATTGACGACGATGCTTGCGGCGATGAGCCTGACAACCGCAGTACCGGTGAGTTCACTGTCAGTGAGCGCGGTTCACAGCCCTACAAGCCAGAGGACAACTGGCGGTACACGATCCGCTGGCATTTGAAATAGCTGGTTGCCTGTCGGGTCTTCCAATCGTCACTCCGCGCCATGAAAGGCGCAATACAGACAGTTCTTCTCACGCTAGTCGACGGTGAGCGGTTTACACCGTAAGTTTGGCGACCCGACATACCCGGTTGAATGGCGAGCATAACACAATTGCTGAAGCGTCGGCTGAGTTTCACGGACTCGCTGCTGGTTTTGGTTGTCCTGGCAGTCGTATCAGCGGCGGGCTACGAACTATGCCGCGTTACGTTCAGGTTGATCCTGACGGTTCAAGCGCGTGCGGCTATCCCGCGTGTGTGTGACGAGATTCGTTCCCAACGTCGGCAACTTGTCGGTGCCATCGAAGCATATAAAGCTGGCATGGGCTTCTACCCGCCCGATCATGTGCTCAGCCGGAATCCCTTGAGGATCGACGCAGTCACAAATCAACTGCTTTATGAACTGTTGGGCACGGTGTATGATCCGACCAACGAAACCTTCTCGGCTAAGGGCTTTGAGCGAGTGGGCAAAGGAATGATTAAGGAAATGTTTAACACGGATGGGTTCAAGAACAGCGCCTCAAGCGATGATTCGGTGAAGCATTTCCTGGTGGCGGACTTTGTACCTTCGAGAGAAGTTCACGACGACCCCCTCAACCCCGACAAATAATCCGGGAAGGTTTGATCTTTGGATTGAGGTTAAGGCTGCGGACAGGGCTATTATTATTGGGAACTGGCAGGCGGCGCAATAGGCTGACGCGGCGTACAGAGATGGGGTTTTCCTGGCGCGGCAATGGCGACATCTACAGATGCGTCAAGGATTCCGTGTTGATTGCCGCACGCCTATCACTGATTGTATTCCTTTACGACCTCGCCTGTCTTTCTAGGGCTTCGACGATCCAAAGCATGCCGAAAGTATCCTGGCCGCAGTATTCTTCCAGCTGCATGCGGACATTGGCTCGATCTTCAACCGGCACATCACGGTCATAAGTTACCCGGAGAAACTCCAAACTCGCTGTGCCGCCATCCTGGATCGCCAGATGATTGTAACCTTTCCCGGTCAGCGCCGGGAGCACCGCCTTCATCGACGCGCTGCCATTCTGTTTTGCGTGATAGTAACGAAAACGACGAAATGGAAGCAGCAAGTCAACCACCCGACGTTTGACTTTCTTCACCCAGGACCGGAACTCCGGCATTGCCGCGCAGCACTCTTTTAGTCGGCCCAGCTCGAACGGCGCGTTGTAGGCGACCACGGAACCCTCCACAGGCAGTGCATCCCGCAATCGGCGCATGAACTCCGGTCGCGGATCACCAGTGCCTTCGGTCAGGAATTTGTACCAAACGTTTCAAAATCCAGGAAGCTGACCGGATACTTAATCCCATCCAGAACCGCTCTGATCGCGGGCTTGTCGACGTGCGGCTGGCCGGTAATAGCCGTGCGGCGCTGAATCTCCTGGTTGTCGGTCAGCGGGAAGTCATCCGCAATGTCCTTCAATGCGGTGATCCCCTTGCTCAGTAGGCGGAAACGCTTCTTGCCGCCGCGGTATAACCCTATCACGTTCATGTCCGGCAGAAAGCTCCAGCACATTTCGTGCAGCGGGCACGGATAAGGATCATCACAATGCGGCCCGATCGGAACATCGGGGCATTGCCGCAATCCCATTGTTTTGAACATTTCGTCCAGCTCACCCTCAATCTCCCGGCTGAGAGCTGATGCCCGCGCGGTCACGTCTTCCAGGACGAAGAACTGTTTCGGATCAATCGGCCCGCGCCGGACGAATTCCGGGTTGATGCGCGACAAGAAGGATTTCCTGAGTTTGATGCCTGCACCATTGAGCACGAAGGTCTGAAACGCCAGATCGTGCAGGTGGATGCCCTTCACGCTGGTCGTGCTTTTGACCTCCACCAAATCCCATTCGTCCATGCCGACCGGTTTCAGAATGTCGGCACGGGCATAACCACCATTGAACGCGAACGCGGCTTCATACAGCGGACGGCGCTGTTTGAGCGTCTGCTGGGTGAGCGCAAGAAGCTCGTCGAAATCGTCGATGCCCTGGCCGACCTCGATGCCACCAGGGAACAACTGTCTGGCCAGTTGGCCGACTTCATGGCCTTGGTCGAAGACGGCCTGTTGTTGGGCGTCCGGCGCGGGGATTTGGTCTTTTGCGTTGTAACGAAACCAGAGCAATTTCCGGCATTGGCAGCCCATCAGGAAGGTGGACTTCGAGATGGATGGTGCATCCACCCTGGCCTCCTCCACCTCCGACTCAAAACTCATGCTCATAGACCGTGCAGTTTACTAGATGTCTTCCGAAAACACCAAGCTGAGGATCGGCCCGGTAGGACAGCTGGGCAGCCAGGATAAAACTGCCGTTCCGTAGAGGAGGATTTTTCCTAACAATTCCTAACGACGATCACGATGGCGTTAAGCCGTTCAAAATGAAGGGGAACTTGACAAATTAAAAATTATTGTTGACGATGAACGTGTTGCGCCGGTTGAAGGGTGCTCTTTTCTTAGGAAAATAAAAAGCCGTTCCGCATCGCACGGAACGGCATTGATTAGCCCGCGCAGGACGTATCCTGCTCAGGCCTCGAAAGACTTTCCACATCCGCAGCTCTGCCGGGCGTTGGGGTTGGAAATTTTAAACCCGCCGCTGTTTAGCTCGTCCTTGAAATCAATCACCGCGCCGCGGAGATAATTGGCACTGAACGGGTCCACGAGAACGGAAACGCCGTGGAATTCGGCGGAAAAGTCGTCGTCGCGCTTGTCATCGAACACGAGGCTGTACTGCATCCCCGAGCAGCCTCCGCCCTCGACAAACACGCGCAGTGATTTGCCGGCATTTTCCCTCTCGTTAGCCAGCACCGTTCTGACGTGACCGGCTGCGCTTTCGGTCAGACGGACCACTGCGTCATTCTCAACGACGGTATTCATGGATGAACTGAACACCAAGAGACTAGCAGAACAATAAAGGGGTGTCAAACTGCGGGCTGAATTTTCTTTTCAATTATCTGCCGGCTCAATCTGAGATTCAAGTCGTTCCATTTTTTCCAACTGCAGCTCCCAGGTTTTACGCAACGACGGAAGGAGTTCCTTCAACTGGAGATACAGTTTTTTCGCAACGTTCCAGCGCTTCTGGTCTTCGGCCAACCGCGCGGCGGCCACGGCAGCTTCTTTCACCCAGAACGGGTCAGCCACTTCGTGTTCGCCCAAATTCTTGCCTTCCACGACGTACAAATAGTGTCGCAGCGCCTCACCCAGCAGGTTCGTCCGCCCGGTCGCCGAGGCCAGACCGGCCTGTTTTTCCAGAACCTGCGCGAGATGAACTTCAGCGATACTGCGGCAGGTAACGTCCGCCAGATGGTTGGTGAGCGCTTGTGTATAGGCAGACACAGCCTTTTCATAATTATTGGCATCCACCGAGGCCATTTGAAAATAGCAATCTCCCATGCGCCCCCAGGCCAGCGGCGCCAGAGCATTCATCGGATATTCCCGGGTGATTTTGTCCAGCACACTGATCGCTTCCTTGAAACTGTTTACCGGGTTGGGTGAACCCGGGACGGCTTCCGGATAGACGATGTAAGTGTCCGCCAGCGCGGAATAAGCTTGCGGCAAAAGCGGCGACGAAGGGTTAAGGTTGATCAACTTGTCGATCAGGTTTGTGAAATAATTCACTGCGTCGTTATACCCCTGGCGTTTGGACGCGGCGCGGCCAGCCATCATCATCGCGCGAAAGGAAAGTTCCGTCTGTTGCGGCCAGTTCGCGTTTTGATAAACCTTCTGGAAGTTTTCTTCTGCTTTCACGTAGTTCGTTCCTCCGAGCCGATAAAAGTGAGTGGCCACCCAGAATTGCGCCTGCGGCGCGAATTGATTCGTGGGAAATTGAGCGACAAAGTTCGTGAAAAGCTGGAATGCGTTTCTTTCGTTCCCCGCAAGGTCATTGGCACAGGCGCAATCGAATTCCACGTCAGGCCGTGAAACATGATCCGCATGCTTTGCTATCCAGTGGCCGTAAAGGTCTGCCGCCATCCGCCAATTTCCTTCCAGCTCGTACGTCCGGGCGACCGCCAATTCGACTTTCGGCAGCTCGGGAGAGTTCGGAAGTTTTTCGATGAATCTGTCGAAGAACTGCCGCGCCTCCTCTGGCGATTTCAAATGACCTTTCGCCTGGCCGTAGAGCAGCAAACTGCGATCGTTCAAATCGCCAGACGGATAGTCAGCCAGGATTTTTTGGACAGCCTGATCTGCGCTCCCGAGATCGCCCAGTTGAATGCTGGCGCGCACAATCTGATAAAGCGCCTGCCCGACCATCTCGTTTTGAACTTTGGGCAGGTCCGCGTAATTGGTTGCGACCAGCCAGTAGTTTGAGAGAGCGTAGGCGTAGGTCCCCAGGTTGAACTGGCAGTCGGCCAATTTGAATCGCGCAACGGCCTGTTCTTCCGAGCGCGGCAGTTGCTCCGCGGCCGCCTGGAAGGCAATCAAACTGTCCGTGATCCGGTTCGTGCTGCCGCCGATCTGGCCCTCCTCCCAAAGACACCAGCCGCGATCCACTTGCGCCTTGGCAGCGAATTGGTTGTTCGTGTTGGCAATGATTTGTTCGAATTGAGTCCCGGCCTGCTGCAACAGGTTCGTCGCATTCCTGCGTGTTGCTGCCGGCAGTGCGTAATACTCCTTGAGCCGCACCTCACCCAACGTCAATCGCAACAAATCCAGCATTGAATCCTTTGGATTTTGCGCCACGAACGACTCCAGACGCTTGCTGGCTTCCCCGATTTTATTTTGCGCGAGCGTCAGTTTGACGATTTGCTGCAACGCCTGCCGACGACGGACGGGCGGAACGTTGGTGTTGAGGTTTCTTTCATAAGCCTGAATGGCTGATTCCGCCATGCCTTTTTGCTCAAAGACTTCTCCCTGCAAAGCCGCTGCGTCGGCCTGCAAGTTCAACGCGGCAGCATTGGTGACCGTGGAAAGCCGGCTCAGCAAGTTCGTTACTGTTTGCAGAGCCGGATCAATCTGTTGCTGCGCCAACTGCAAACGTGCCAGCAGGTACAAGCGTTGCCAGTTCAGTTCCAGAGACAAATGCCGGTCCCCGAGCCGGGTCATCGCCTCTTCGCCCTTTTGAAACTGTTTCAAGCCGAGATAAGCTTCGCCCAGGAGCAAATGGCCCCGAATCGCCCGCTCATCATCCATTTGGTTTTGCGCCGCTTGCTGAAAAGCCCCGTCCGGTTGGCCGAGCAAATCGACCGTTCGCTGCTGGTCGCCAAGCTTGAACCGCGCGTAAGCTTCGCCCAGGCTCGCGTCCAATCGGCGGGAGGAACCGGGAAAGTCGCTCAACACTTGAGCAAAAGCCGTCGCGGCCCCGGCGTAATCGCTTTTCCGGAACAGCGACTCCGCGATCCAGTACCGGTACTGGTCGGCCAATTTGCCCGCGTTGACCAGCCGCGCGCGCAACAGCGCCAGCGCATCGTCGAATTTCTTCAACTGATAGCGGCATTGGGCCTGGAGGAGGACGGCTTCCGGAACCTTGTCCGAAGCCGGATGGTCTTTAATGAAATCGGCGAACTCCTTTTCCGCCAGTTCATAAGAACCGCCATAAAAAACGTTTCGCGCCACATCGTAAGCGCGGCCCTCCGCGCCGCCAGCTCCGTGAAGGCAAACGGTTAAAGACGGGCTCCACGCGATCACTAAAATAACAATCCATCGTCGCACGCAAATCAGCCGATGCCTGGCGCTCAAGAATTCTTTCACGTTTCGCCTCATGATGCTGCTGACGGGAACAGGATGCGACGCAAAAATCGTCCGGTGTAACTGGCGTCGCACCGCGCGACCTCCTCCGGCGGTCCTTCGGCCACGATGCGTCCACCCCCTCCCCCGCCCTCCGGGCCAAGGTCCACGATCCAATCGGACGTTTTGATGACGTCGAGATTGTGTTCGATGACGATCAACGTGTTGCCCGAAGCGCGCAATTTGAAAAGCACTTCCAGGAGTTTGGCCACGTCGTGGAAATGCAAACCGGTCGTCGGCTCGTCCAGGATGTAAAGCGTGTGGCCGGTGGCTTTGCGGCTCAACTCGGCAGCAAGCTTGATGCGCTGCGCCTCGCCGCCGCTGAGCGTTGTGGCCTGCTGGCCCAGTCGAATGTAGCCAAGGCCGACTTCCGCCAGCATCCGGCACGCCTCGTTAAGTTGCGGCACCGCGCGAAAGAAATTCATCGCCTCGTCCACTGTCATCGCCAGCACGTCCGCGATGTTCATTCCTTTGTAGGTGATTTCGAGCGTCTCGCGATTGTACCGCTTGCCGTTGCAGGCCTCGCAACTGACATAGAGCGCCGGCAGAAAGTGCATTTCGATCTTGATCAGGCCGTCGCCCTGGCATTTCTCGCAGCGGCCGCCCTTCACGTTGAAACTGAAACGTCCCGCGTCGTAGCCGCGGATCTTCGCTGCGGGCAATTTCGCGAACAGATCGCGAATGGCGTTGAACATGCCCGTGTAAGTGGCCGGATTGCTGCGCGGTGTGCGGCCAATCGGCGTCTGATCGATCACGATGACTTTGTCGAGATGTTCAAAGCCATTGATTTCGCGATGCGCGCCGGGGCGTTCCTTCGATCCATACAGCTTGCGGACCAGCGCGCGCCGTAGAATGTCATCGACGAGCGTGCTTTTGCCGGACCCGCTCACACCGGTCACGCACGTGAGGCTGCCGAGCGGGATGCGGGCGTCAATGTTTTGCAGATTGTTTTCGCGCGCGCCGAGGATTTCAAGCCAGCCGCTGTCGCGCGACGGTTTGATCCGCTTCTTCGGAAGCGGAATGGACAACTCGCCGCGAAGGTAGCGGGCCGTCAACGAACGGGGGTGTTGAAGGACTTCGGAAAGCGTCCCCGCGGCCACCACTTCACCGCCGTGGACGCCTGCGCCCGGTCCCAGATCAATGATGTAGTCGGCGCGGCGAATCGTCTCCTCGTCATGTTCGACGACGAGCACGGAGTTTCCAAGGTCGCGCAGTCCTTCGAGTGTCTCCAGCAACTTCCCGTTGTCGCGTTGGTGCAGTCCGATGCTGGGCTCGTCCAGAATGTAGAGCACGCCCACCAGTCCAGCCCCGATTTGCGTAGCCAGGCGAATGCGTTGCGCTTCGCCGCCGCTCAGCGTGCCGCTCTCGCGATCAAGCGTCAGGTAACCCAGGCCAACATTTCCTAAAAAAATCAGCCGCGAACGAACCTCCTTGATAATCTCGGCGGCGATCTTCTGCTGAAAGTCCGTGAGCTTGAGCTTGGCGAAGAATTCGTCCGCTTCCTCTATCGAAAGCGCGCAGATATCCATGATCGACAAACCCGGAATCGGCTTCCTCTTTTCCGGTCTTGAGCTTGGTGTCCTGAACTTCGCCGCCAGTGTTTCGTCCCCGAGTGTGACCGCAAGAATTTCAGGCTTGAGCCGTCGGCCATCGCACGCGTCGCAAGGCCACGGACTCAGGAAGGCTTTCAGGCGACTTTTCGTGAACTCGCTTTCGCTTTCCTGATACAGCCGTTCGAGATTGGGAACCACACCTTCAAATGGACGCGTGACGCTGCTCATTTTGCCGGCGCGCCAGAAATGAAACTCGATCGGCTCCGGGCCTGATCCACGGAGCAGCACGCGCTTGAAATGATCGGGCAGCGATCTATACGGAGCTTCAAGACTCTGGCCGTAATGCTGCGCGATTGCGCGCAACGTGCTTTTGTAATAAACGACCATCCGCTTGCCGCCGCGGCGCCACGGCAGAATCGCCCCCTGCTCGAGCGATTTCTCCGGGTCGGGGACGATCAGCCCTTCGTCGAAAACCATCTTCTGCCCCAGGCCGTGGCAAACCGGACAGGCTCCCAGCGGCGAGTTGAAGGAAAAATGCTTCGGCGTGAGCGGATCGAACGTCCGGCCCGTGGCGGGACTGTACAGCCTGTTTGAATAGAGCGTCTCAGTCCACTGGTCGCCGTAGCCGCCGACGTGAGGAGGCGGACCCGATTGAAGGGCGGAACGACTAACTTCCCCCTCCTCTCGTCGGGGGCTACGGGCCTCGGGCATTTGATGCAGCAAAAGCAAGCGCCCGTCGCCCCATTTCAACGCGGTCTCGACCGAGTCGCTCAGGCGAATACGGATCTTGTCGTCGATCAGGAGCCTGTCCACGACAACCTCAATAGTGTGTTTTTGTCTCGGGTCGAGTTGCACGCGAACATTGGCTGCCAATTCGACGAGCCGCCCATCAACCCGCGCGCGGACGAAACCTTCACGCGCGAGCCGTTCGATTACGTCGCGAAATTCTCCCCGTTGGCCGCTCACCACGGGAGCGAGGAGCATCACGCGGGTTTTCGGCGGCAGCGCCAGAATCCTGTCAACAATGTCGCTGGCGGTCTGGTGAGTGATCGGCTCGCCGCTGTCCGGACAATGCGGCTGCCCGATGTTCGCGAACAGCAAGCGCAGGTAGTCATAAATCTCCGTGGTGGTCGCGATGGTCGAACGGGGATTCGCGCCGGAACTGCGTTGCTCAATCGCGATGGCCGGCGACAGACCCTCGATGAAGTCCACCTCCGGCTTTTGCATCTGGTCGAGGAACTGGCGCGCGTAAGCGGAAAGGGACTCGACGTATTTGCGCTGGCCTTCCGCAAAGATGGTGTCGAAGGCGAGCGACGATTTCCCGGAACCACTCAGTCCGGTGATCACGACCAGCTTGTCGCGCGGGATGTTGAGCGTAAGGTTCTTGAGATTATGCTCACGCGCGCCGCCGATTCGGATGAATTCCTTCGCCATAGACCTGGAATTGTTCCATCAAGTCATCCAACCAGTATTAAGGGAAGGCGCAGAGGAAGGAAAGTGAGTTGTCCGGTGAATTCCGTTCTGCTGCCGGCAGCAAACATCGCGCGCCTTACGCGGCCAGGCCAGCAGCCCCGAGGCCGTAGCTCATGAAGTCGCAGAATTGGACCGACCTCTCCTGTGAACCGCCCACTTACCCCGTCCCTCTCCCCCTCCGCCATTGAATTAAGCCCGGCAGCGGGACCGTACTGGCAGGCTCTTAATCTTAATCCTAACCGCTAAGGCATCAAAATCAGCCGGTAAAACCGCAGAGCACTCAAACCGCCGCTCTGCGACCCGTCGTCAGTAAAGGCGAAATTGCCCGTGGCGGAAGTCACCTGGTTCGTAAACGTGATCCAAACCGGCGGAAGATTCGTGGTGTATTGCACCTGGAACCGGTCCCCGACCGGCGCCGTCCAGTTCAAGACAAAACCCCCCGGTGTCATGGTCAGACTCGAAAAATTGATTGCCGCCGATGAAGGCGCTGTTCCCTCGACGACGCGGAAGAACTGTTGATTGCCGGTTATCGGAACACAGAAAGTCGTCGTGATATCGCTCGCTGTGATGGTGGGCGAGATGACCGTCCACGTTGGATCCGTCAGATTGGTCTTGGACTCCACGTAATAATTCACCCCGACCACTGAACTCCAGCTCAGGCAAATCGTGCCATTGGTGATGAGCAATTGCGGGTTGATGATCACCCCGCCGCTGCCTGGCAGCGACGCGCGAATCGTGAAGGTCAAATCGCCGGGCCCATCGTTATTCACCGCCAGATACCAGTCTCCATTGATGTCGGGCAGGGAATCATTGGTGGCAACCGTGATCGAAACCGGATAGGCGCTGTCGCCGGAGCCTCCGTCGAAATAATTGACGGGCGTGGGTAGCGCGCCGCGCTGGATCAGCAGGTCAGCCGGATTGTTCAGGTTATACAGATCAAACCGCACCGCCGCGTTGGTCTG
>QHOP01000134.1 GCA_003219345.1 Verrucomicrobiota bacterium | reverse complement strand
ATAGAACACCAAAAGGTCTTCAGGCATTTCATCGCAATCGTTAAGATCGATCTCGCGAAATCGTTCTGTGGCTTGTCGAAGTGTCGGTGGATTCAGCCGCGGGCGCGTCAGAAACCGACTGAGCGGGTTGATATCGCAACCGTGCGGCGTTCGGCCAAGGAGACCGGCCTCGATGACGGTTGTTCCTCTGCCCATGAACGGGTCGTAAGTTATGTCGCCTGGTTCAGAAAGCCGCTGGATGAAGAAACGCGGCAACTGCGGTTTGAAGCACGCCCGGTAGGATATCTCGTGCAGGCTGCTCGCGGCGCGCTGTCTCGCCGTCCAAAACTCGTTGATGTATGTGGGAACCGACAGCGCCCTGCCGGCGAAGGTGCTGCTGCCGGTCTCGATGATGCGAGTGGTCTTGCCGAAGTCCTGGAAATCGCGTAACTGCTCCGCGAGGGGACCTTTCAACTTCGACTCGCCGTGCAGTCGGAATTCGAAATCAAACTCAAAATTTTCTTCAACGAAGGTCACGGTAACGATTCAAGTGACTCCAATGCCTTTTCGCGAGAAATTTTTCGCTCACGGACAATCAGGTGATGGCGCAGGTCCGGGACGGCGCAGTGGAAAAGCTGAGTGTTCTCTATGAGCGCCATCGCACGCGCCCTTCAACTTCTTTCTTCACCTCAACGCGCATCCTCTTTTCGAGTCGTGGCTTGACGGCATTTATCGGAGGAGAAAATTTGTGACGCCGGCAAAAGCCCACAAGGCTCGAACACCCGACAATTCCTTTGCGAGCCTTCCCCGGATGGATTAGACATAACAAAGTGTTCATCCTGGCCGGGACCCGCAGATTCCATGCCGGGTGAATCGCCGGCGGAAACGACTCCGCCAATTCGTCCGTCGGCATGGCCACGTTAACCTCTCGACAGGCGAAGGAATCTCGCGAACAAAGCGCGCGATCTGTCCTTCCTGACTGCGAACGGATTCGGCGCTTTGGCGACGGCAGTAAGAAATCGAAGCGAACTGAACGATATGAGGACTTCTAAAATCACCCCAATCGGCGTCGGGATATTCTTGACCCTCTCCGTCAATGTCGGCGCCGGCGATTTCAAGCATATCACCATTGACGGGTCTTTCAACGACTGGGCTGGCATCCAGCCCGTGTTGATTGATCCGTCGGACACCACGAGTTCGATCGATTACGCCGCGGTGTACATCGCCAACGACGCCGACTACTTGTATCTGCGCATCACGCTGCATGTGCCGGGGGACCCCTTCACGTCGCGCGAAAACATCTTCATCGACGCCGATAATGATGTGGCCACCGGCTTTTCCTTCGGCGGAATCGGCTCCGAAATGCTGATCCAAAGCGGCGTCGGCTATGAGGAACGAGCGGGTGGGTTCAACGACGGATTCAATTTCAATGGGCTGGACTGGGCCGCCGCCCCGACGGTTGCGGCCACGAATTTTGAGGTCCGTATTTCACGCCGCGCGGCCTATACCTCCGCACCGCCTGGACCCGTCTTTACGAGCGATACGATCGCCGTTGTTCTGGAGGCTGAAACCTCGAATTTTTCGTCAGTCGAGTTCGCGCCGGATTCGGGCGGACAGACCTACACCTTCGCGCCGACGCCGGTGGCAGCGACGGGCAATTCGACACTGGTGACACTGACCGGCTCTTCCTGGCAGCTCAACGCCTCGGGCGCCGATCTGGGAACAGCCTGGCGTGAAATCGGCTACGACGATACCCAGGCCGGTTGGACGTCCGGCGCGGGACTGTTCGGTTACACGACGAACGCCTCGGCTTATCCGGCGGGCATCCAGACTCCGGTGGCGACCGGGCGCGCCGCCTATTACCTTCGCACCCACTTTCAATTCACGAATGAGCCCGCTAGCGTGATCCTGGTCGCTTCGAACTACCTGAGCGACGGCGCAGTGTTTTATCTGAACGGCGCGGAGGTCAGGCGCGTGCGGCTCCCGTCCGGCGACGTGTTGTTCAGCACCGCGGCTACGGGCGGGCCTTCCGTCAAAGGCCAGGCTGAACTGGCCGGCTTAGCCATCACGCCTCTGCTGATCGGCGACAATGTTCTCGCCGTCGAAGTGCATCAAACCAGTGGCAATACTGCCGAGCTGGTGTTCGGGATGTCATTGCTTGCGGCGACACAGTACCCGGCGGTCTTCACCGATCCATCGCAGCCGCCGGACCGGAGCGTCGGCGCGGGCGATTCCACGACTTTTTCAGCCGAGTTCATCGGCACGCCGCCATTGTCCCTCCAGTGGTTGAAGGACAGCAATCCCATCACCGGCGCCACAGCTGAACGGCTCACCATCGAACCCGTCCTGCAGGCAGACGCGGGAAGTTATTCATTGAAGATCAGCAATCCGTTCGCGACCAACCTCACTCGTTCCGCTCTCCTTACGGTGACCAATTCGCCGGTGCGCGTCACGGACTCAACCCAACCCGCCGACCAGACGGTAACGGAAGGCCTGCCCGCGTCGTTTACAGTCCTGGCCGCCGGCTCCGCGCCGCTGAGCTATCAATGGTTCAAGGCTGATAGCACCGGTACCAACTCCATTCCTGACGCCACCAACGCGACATTCAGCATTCCGGACGTGCGAATGTCCGATGCCGGCGATTACTTCGCGGTCGTGACCAATCCTTTCCCCTCTTCGGTGACCAGCCGCAAAGCTCACCTGACTGTGACCGCCGACGCCATCCCGCCCGTTGTCCGCAGCGTGGTGGGAACCCCCAACAAGATCACCCTTGCCTTCTCTGAACCGGTCACACCAGCGTCGGCCAATGCCGTGACCAACTATTCGCTTACGGGTGGCTTGATAGTCACCGGCGCCACGCAGGACCCGAATGAGGCGAGCGTCGTCGTGTTGACCACTGGCGCCCAAACGCTCGGGACCTTCTACACGCTGACACTGAACAACATTTTCGACCGGTTCAACAACCGTATCGCGTCGAACACACGCACGACCTTCAAGTCGAGCATCGTCATCGACGGCTCGTTTGATGATTGGGCCGGCGTGCCGCTGGCGTTCTCTGATCCGCAGGACTCCACGGAATCTCTGGACTACAAGGACGTTTACATCAGCAACGACGATGATTTCATCTACCTGCGGGTGACCCTTTGGGCGCCGGGTGATTTCAGCGACTTCCACAACAACCTCTTCATCGACGCCGACAACGATCTAGCCACCGGCTATGCCGTCAGCGGGATCGGCTCGGACCTGCTCATGCAGAGCGGCGGTGGTTATGAAGAACAGCCCGGCGCGTTTAACAATGGCACCGCCAGCGCGCTCGACTGGCTGATGATGCCTGGCGGCGCCAGCACGAACGTCGAGTTCCGCCTCTCCCGGCACGCGATTTATGACAACACCGGGCTCCCCGTGTTCACCACGAACAGGATCGCGATCGTCCTGGAAGCGGAGAATACCGGATTCGCGACCAGAGAGACCGCGCCGGACAGCGGAGGTTACGTTTACACCTTCGTCGCACCGAGTCAGTTGACTATCAGTTTCAATCAAGGACAAGTGACCATCTCGCGGTCCGGACCCGGAAGGCTGCAGTCGAGGTCCTCATTGACAACCGGCTCCTGGCAGGACGTTCAGAACGCCCCCAACCCTTACCTGGTTCAACCCATCGGCCAGGAGAGTTACTACCGCGTGATCCAGTAAGGTTGCAGCTTCTTTACCGGCCGGCCCGGTAAAGCCGGCCAGCTTGTTGAAGCTATCGACACGTTCTACTGTGCCGTACGATACGCGCGGGTGGGATGGTTTGTCGCTCCCGGATCGGAGAAGTTAAACGTTCCAGTCGGCGAGACGTTAGTCGCCAACCGCTCCCAGTTCGTAACATCATCCGAAGCCTGGAGGACGTATTTGCCGGGCGCACCGAACACACCCACCTGGACTGAGCGGTTCGTTTCGATGAATATGCTCAAGGTCGGCGGTTGATTGCTGGCCGCCTGTCGATTGGCCGTCTCGACTAATCCGACTTCCCCCAGCCAGTAGGACGGCAGCGTATCCCACGGATTGCTTCCGCGATCATCGGTGACGTAGATGTAGCCGACGTTTCGCGTGCCAGCCAACTGCGTGTAATTGGTCATTGTGTCAGCGGTCGGTACGTCATAGCAAAGATGCGAGAAGGCGGTCGCCGGCTGGGTCTGCGTCCACGGATCGGGTGTGTACTGTGCGTAGCCGGTGTTATTTTCAAACGTGACCAGCGCATCCACCGTCGGTCGCGTAAGGTAATCCGCCGGCGCGTTGATCCCGGGATTGCCGACCACGAAATACGAGGCCTGCTTCGCTTTGATGTATTGGTACAGTTCTTCGTAATAGGCCAGATGCGTGGCATCGGAATCGTTAGTCATCTCATCCACGAAAAAACCGTCGATCGTGTAGAAGGCGTGATAGCGGTCGATGTCGGCTTCTACGTCAACCACCGGCCGCGCGGCATAAGAACTGTAAACGTATCCGATCACGCGCCCGCCTGCATTCCGCAGCGCATTGACGGCGCTGGTGTAGTTGGAATTAACCGACGTGGACGGGCCGTTGTTGGGATTCATGATGGCGATGAGAGGCACTCGATCCGCGGCCTGATTCAATGCACTCCAGTAACCGCCTGATGTCGGAGAAAAGTAAGCCGGGACAAGGATTCCCAGTGCGACGACGCGAGCAACAGAGCCCGGCAGCAGCGCGAGGATGGAGGCAAATCGAGAAAGCCCTGTGCGGCGTGGCAATCGCAAAGGAGCCACTGACGCGGGCTCTCGTGAAGAAACCTTCATGCGTGTATGAGCGCGCCGATCAAAGCAACGACCAGAGGACATTAGAGCACGCGCACTCGAGGAAATCAACGCGCACAAATTTGGGGTGATCGCTTTCGCCGTCCGGATTCGGGCCAGGCAGGTTGTTCCACCAGCTTCGAATCTCGGTGACCTTTTCCCACTTGCTCAGTATCCCATAACAGACGGACAAATGAGTTGTGGATTCAACCACCGATGAGCTGCTGATGCTGAGGGTTCGGGACGGCGAAGTGGAAAAGCTGGGCGTTCTCTACGAGCGCCATCGGACGCCGCTCTTTAGCTTCTTTGTCCGCCTCACCGGCAATGCTCAGGCCGGCGAAGATTTGGTTCACGACGTTTTTCTGCGCATGTTGAAATACCGCCATACGTTCGAGACCGGAAACCGGTTCACGACCTGGATGTATCAGGTCGCCCGAAACGCCCACTTCGATTCCTGGCGCAGGCGACAGCACGAGGTGTCGCTGGACGCACAGGAAATGGAAGATCGCGAGGCTCTCCTTAGTCCAGATCCAACTCCTGACGTAAAGCTGAGACATGACCAGGAAGTCAAGCTGCTACAAAAGGCGCTGGCGGGCTTGCCGGTGGAGTCAAGAGAGGTTCTGGTACTTAGCCGATTTCAGAATCTGAAGTATGAGCAGATCGCCGGAATTCTGGATTGCGGCGTCGGGGCGGTGAAGATGCGCGTGCATCGCGCGCTCGAAGAACTGCGGGTGAAATTCTCTCAGCTTGCCGGGGAGGAGGCCTATGAACTGTGACCGAGTCAAGGAACTGTTCGCCGATTATCTGATTGGGAATCTGGACGAAATCGCCAAGGCGGAAGTGGATGCCCATCTGGCCGGTTGCGCTTCTTGCCGCGAGGAAACCAGAAGCTTGCAAACTGTGTGGAAGAAGCTGGCGGCGTTGCCGGAAGAAAGGCCAAGTCCGGAGTTGGACATTCGTTTCCATGCGATGCTGGAGGCGTATCGCCAGGGGATGAAACAGGCGGACCGCGACGCTTCGCCGCGCGTGACGCTGTCGGATTGGTTGAGTGGCTTGTGGCCGCGCCAACCGGCGCTGCAATTCGCCGTCGCCGTTGTGTTGTTCGCGCTGGGCCTGCTGCTCGGACCCGCGTTCACGCAACGCGAGCGAAACAACACCGCCGGCGGAGGCGGGACGAACGACCGCGCTCTCGCCCAATTGCGCGAGGAGGTCTCGAACATGAAGGAGATGGTAACGTTGGCGTTGCTGCAACAGTCGTCGGCGAGCGAGCGGCTGCGCGGCGTTCATTGGAGCTATCAACTTGAGCAGCCGGATCGGGAAGTGTTGAGCGCTTTGCTGCGAGCATTGGATTCGGATCCGAACGTGAACGTGCGCCTGGCCGCTCTGGACGCGCTGCAGCAGTTCGCCCGCAACGCGCAGGTGAAGCAGGGGCTGCTCGATTCGCTGCCGCGGCAACAGTCGCCGCTGGTCCAGATCGAATTGATCAATCTGATGGTGGAATTGAAGGAGAAAGAGTCGGTGCCGGTGCTCAAGGCGCTGTTGCAAAACAGTGAACTCAACAGCTCCGTCCGTGAACGCGCGGAGTGGGGATTGCAGAAGCTGGGCTAAAGCAGGACTGCCATGAATGAAAAACGCTCGCCCTCACCCCGGCCATCTCCCATGAACCGCCCCCTCACCCCATCCCTCTCCCCATCCGATGGGGAGAGGGTGGCCGGAGGTCGGGTGAGGGGTGGTTCGTGGTCCCGATGCGCGGTCGCAAAACTGTGGAAACTCTCCATGAACCCAGAGGAACATCCAACATCGAACATCCAATGCCGAACATCGAATGGCAGGCGCGAATCCTCCATCACTTCGGCGTTCGAAGTTCGATGTTCGACGTTCGATGTTTCTCCCTCGGTTCGGGAGTTTCAACGGACGAATTTTCATTTCGGAGAATTCTCTCCCCCAGGAGAGGGAAGAGTTGCTTCCCCTTCTTCCGTGATTCCGCGTTCACTGGCCATGTTGTCCGCTGTCTGCGTGCTGTCGCTTCCCATGTCGGTGCTCGGCAACGAGGTCGAGGAAAAGCAAACCATCCAGAAGACCTTTGTCTTCGAGGAAGTGGGAGACTCTAAACAAGTCGTGGTGGATAACTTTGAGGGTTCAATCCGAGTGACCGGTCATGACGGTCGCGAAGTTCAACTGGTGGTCAATGAGACCCTCGAAGCCGATTCGCAGGAGAAGGCCCAGGAAGCGCGACGCGAGGTGCGGCTCGACATCACGCAGTCGAACAACACGGTTCGTTGCTTTGTCGATGGCCCGTTCCGCTGCAAAAACGGGTCGATCCATTTTCGCGGTTGGGAGCATTACGGTTACAAGGTCCGGCACGATTTTCAACTCAAGGTGCCGCAGCAGACCGGTCTTCATCTCAAGACCGTGAATGGAGAGGACGTCGAAATTGAGAAGACCAGCGGCAAATTCGAGGTGGAGAACATCAACGGCGGGATTCGAATGACGGATGTTTCCGGCGCGGGCCGCCTCTACGCGCTCAATGGCAAAGTGCGGGTGCGATTTACTGCAAATCCGAACGCCGACTGTTATTTCGGTTCGCTCAATGGCAACGTGGAGATCGCGTTTCGTCCGCAACTCTCCGCGAATATTCTGCTCAAGACATTCAACGGCCAGGTCTATTCCGATTTTCCAGTGAGCTATCTGCCGTCCGGCAAACCGACGAAGAAAACAAAGGACGGGAAGTTCATTTACAAGAGCAACGATTTCTTTGGCGTGCGCGTCGGCGACGGCGGGCCGGAACTCAAGTTCGACGCGTTCAATGGCGACATCCGTATTCTCAGTCGGGAACAGTGAATGAAAGTAAAACCGTTAAAAGCGTTGAATCGTTAAATCGTTGAACCGTGAAGTCTGCGTCACGCTTCCACGCCTCGATCTCTGAACGAATCACCGTTAGCACCAGACGATACACAGTTCGAAATTATGAAAAGGCTGAAACAATCAATTGGGATCATTGGCGGCGCATTTCTCCTGGGAGTGGCGGCGCTCGGTCAGGAAACGCCGGCGGACCAGGTGTCTGTGCCGCTCCGCGATTCGTCGCGACCGGCCCTGGTGAAGGCGAACCTGATGACCGGTGGCATCACCGTCAAAGGTTACGACGGCAAAGAAGTGGTCGTCGAAGCCCGACTGAGGAAGCACGACGCGGACGGCGACGAGGGGCCGGACAAGAAAGCCGAGGGCTTGAAACGGATCGATATCCTGACGACGGGTCTGACGGTGGAGGAGGAGGACAATGTCGTGTCGGTGAGCACCGGGCCGACGCACCGCGCGGTTGATATCGTGATTCAAGTGCCATTCAAAACCTCGCTCAAACTCGGCTGCATGAACGACGGAGACGTAATGGTCGAAAAAGTGGAGGGGGAGATCGAAGCCAGCAACCTGAATGGCGGCGTGACGTTGAGAAATGTTTCCGGCGTCGTGGTGGCGCACTCGCTCAACG
>QHOP01000133.1 GCA_003219345.1 Verrucomicrobiota bacterium | reverse complement strand
TGCGCACCGTGCCTGCGGTGTCCTTTTGCGGCGCATCCTCGTTGAAGAACCAGCAGAGCATCATTTGCATGCCGGCGCCATTGCATTTGTCCACGAGTTGGTCGAGCCGTTGCCACGTGGCGTCGTTGTCTTCGAGGAGCGGTCCGCCCAGGTATTTCACCAGCGGCAGGTCCCAATCCGCGTGAAACGCAAACGCGTAACGACAATGATCGAACCCCCATTGACCCATGCGCCGGAACATTTCGTCTTCGTTCACGCCGCCGCGCGCGTTGAATTCCGCCTTCACTTTGCCAAACAGTTCGCCGACACCCTTCAGGACTCTGGAACGATCGACCGCTCGCGCGCGGTACTGGACCGTCTCGGAATTTTCGACCACACGATACGGCGCGTGGACCGAGTGAAACGCCGTTTTTTTCGTGACGCCGATTTGCAGACCCGGAGAACGATATTCCAGACCGTAGCTGAACAGCATCGGTACCGGCGCGACCGTCAGCGGCGACAGGTCGCCGAAGCCGCCGAGATCCAAGTAGTGATATCGCATCGTATGGAGGCGCAGGAGCGGGTCCACCGTCGCGAGATTTCGGTCAAACCAGGTGCATTCACTGGCTGCCACCGGGTAGCGTCGCAGCGTTCGCGCCCAGTAACGACAGTCCATTTCGGTCAGACGCGTCCCGGCCAGCGTGGACAAAATCGCCGCGCGAACCGGACCGTTGTTGAAGGAGATCGTCAACCCCAACGCGTCCTGGGCGTTCGATTTCCATGCGAGCGAAACGGGCTGCCGCTCGAACACAATCAATGCGTCTGCCTCGGTGCCCCGCAAACGAATCCAATTCTCGGACATCATCGCGCCGTTCAATAACATGCCGTCTTGGTGACTGAGCGCGATCCGCTGCAGTCCTTTTTTTGCCGCGTAGGTGATGTTCGTCGGAGAGTCGTAACCGCGCGCTTCCCAGCCCCACAACTCCAACTTCGGCTCGTCCACCGCCACAATCACCGCGGGTGACAGGGCACTGACAAGAAATGTGAGGCGCGTGCCCGGCACCTGCGGCGGCCAGGCATATTCTTTGACGAAGGAGAGCGGCCCGGGTGTCTCCACCAACTCCGGCGCGTTGCCTTCGACAAACAGCGCAAGCGGCCCGCTCGTGATGCCGCCGAAGTTGTCATGGTTGTAAACCTGAATGGCGATGACGTTGGTGTTGGTCTGACCGAACTGGAGCAAGTCGCCCGGCACTTCATGCGTCGGCGGCGGACCTTGTTCGCCTTTGCCAAGCGGCTTGCCATTGACGAAAATCCGCGCCCAATTCTGGATCTGGCCGGTCGCCAGCCGAATCTTTTTTCCCTCCCACTTCGGCGGCAGGAGAACGCCTTTGCGATACCAGGCATACCCGTTATACGGCTTGTCGCCGAAACGCATATCGCCCGGACGATAGGGGGCGTCGCCCGGGCTTCGGGGATTGTCCTGCATCACCCCTTGCCGTTCCCAGGGTTCCGGCGCAACGAGCTTCTTCCAGCTTCCGCTGTCCTGTTTTGCTGTGTGCCAACCGAGCTTTTCGCCTTCGTTGTTCGGGTCGGTGCGAAACTCCCAGCGGCCGCTCAGATCAAGATAGGCGGCGGACGATGGCGCGATCGTAAAGGTCCAGCGGGAGGGATCATTGTTCATCAATTCAGGCGCATTGAGCCACGCAAGGCGGTCGTCAGGAAATTCGTCGGGCGCGTCGGCGAAGGACACGTTGGCCGAAGCCAGTCGCGGACGGACGCTCGAAAGAATTTCGCGCGCCCCGGTGACATGCTTCTGGACACCAGCCCAGTCGTTGAAGGTCGCTTCGTAGCGCGCGATCACCATCAGCCGCCATGCTTCGTCCAGATCGCTTTTCACGCTTTGGGCCGCCGCAGCGGGCAGCGTCGCCAGGGATGCGCAGCCGGTGTAGTGCTGAATTAGCCGTTCGACCTGCTCGACTTCGCGCGCAGCGTTGATGGTCAGCTCCGCGGAAGCGAGCAGGGTTCCTGCCTTCTCCGCGAGCGCGATCGCATTCGTGAAACTTCCCTCTTTCTGGGCCGGGATGGCCTGCTCCTTCAAAATCGCTTCGGCGCCAGAGATCGGTTCAGCGGCAAAGCGTTCCGCGCGTCGCCACAAAGTATCCGGCGAAAAAGTCAGGATCTCCTCCGCCGGCCTGAAGCGGCGCAGCAAAAAAATGGATTGGTCGCGCAAGCGTTGGACACGCGCCAGCGTCTTGCTGATGGCGGTCTTGCTGCGTTCCTCGTCGTTGTAGCGAAGCATAAGTCCATTGTGCGCGAGGTTGAACGCGCCGGACGACTCGCCCGGCCGATACGGCCTGGCGGCCGGCGGCAATTTCGTGCCCGGCGCGCCCGGCACTTTCCAATCGCAGCCTGACGCGAACGGATACCGCCGGCCCTGGTCATCCACCAATTCGCCTTCCGCCACGACGTGAGCCGGCCCGAACTGCAGTTTCACGTCACGCGCGCCGCGTACAAACGGCGTCAGGTCCACGTTGTAAACCAGTCCGCGGTCCAATTCCTTCATCACCTCGGCGCCATTGGCGCTCAGTTCGACGCCGTTATTGCCCCAGACCACGACCCAGCCGGTGGCCGCCGGGTTTTGCATGGTGAACGCCGGCGCGTAATGATCCACCTCCGCCGCTTTCCAGTCGTCCTTCAAATACCATTTGTCATGGGGATACTCCCACCATTCAGCTTTTGCATTGGGGCAGTAGAGAACCACAATCACGAACGCTGCCAAAACAACCATTTGCCGAAGGGCTGATGCTTTCATGAACCGGGGGACTCGAAGAGTTCGACCGTGCCGTGAGGTGTTCGCAATCTGCGGGTCGCGGTCGCGGCGTTTCCCCTCACCCTGGCCTTCTCCCTCGGGAAGAGGGAACAGCGTGCGGAGGCGCGGGGAAATTCGATGCGCCTTGGATAGGTCCACTGGTCGGTGCCAGCTTCTCCCTCTCCCTTGGGGAGAGGGCCGAGGTGAGGGGAAAAACGACATGGATCGTAGCCTGTTCGTTCGCAGCGGGATTGGCGAGCCCTGTTCGTCCCCCAGGCCGTCTGGCTTTGAGCCATTCATGATTTCAAGCCTCCGGCTTTGCCGGACGTCGCTGACCAAGTGTCGGATTGTTTCGCAAAACGTTCCTTCGTGCAACCGAGTCCTTAAGACAAACGTTCGCTTTCTAATCGCACTGGACTATGTGCAGACTTCTCGTCAGCCTGTTGAAGACGCATTCTGCAGATTGAATGTCGTTCAGCCTGCGCCGGACGACGTTGTGCTCAGGATTGAATCTATGCCTTTCGTCCAACTCGGCGACCAGCCGCTGCGGGAAATCTTTCCGGGTTTCGAAGTTCATTTCGTGCATTCGGCCAACATGACCTTTGCGCATTGGAAAATTAAAGCGGGCGCGCTCCTTCCAAAGCACGCGCATCCCCACGAACAGGTGGTCAACATGATCGAAGGCGAATTTGAGCTCACGATCGCCGGGGAAACGCGCCGGCTCGGACCGGCTTCGGTGGCCATCATTCCATCAAACACCCCGCACTCCGGTCGGGCCATCACCGACTGCCGGATCATCGACGCCTTTTACCCGATTCGGGAGGATTATCAGTAGGGTGCTGTTCCTTTTGCAACTGCTCACGGACCATGGACCTGCCTCCTCACCGGATCCCGCGGCTGAGGACTACCCTCTCCCCATCCGATGGGGAGAGGGCAGGGTGAGGGGCGCTCCTGTTTCCAGCTTGGTCGGCGTCATTGTAAAGAAGCGTTAGGGACAGCACACTAGAGGGTAAAATCAGTCGTTGACATGAATTTCGGTTCTTGGTTTCATCACCCTCCTTTTAAGGCAAATTCCTATGTACGCCGTATTGGAAACGGGTGGAAAACAGTACCGGGTGACCGCGGGCGACACGCTCGAAATCGAACGTCTGGCGGTCGAAGCCGGTCAACCTTTCACTTTCGACCGCGTGTTGCTCGTCAACAACGACGGCAAAGTGACGGTGGGTTCGCCGACAGTCGCGCAGGCCAGCGTGGTCGCCGATGTGGTGGCGCATAAGCGCGGCCCGAAGACCATTGCCTTCAAAATGAAAAGACGCAAAGGCTACCACAAGACCATCGGGCATCGGCAGGAGCTGACAGTGGTCAAGATCAAAGAGATCAAAGCGTGATTTGAACGCTACTCTCAACTCTCAACTTTCAACCATCAACTTTTTATGGCACATAAAAAAGGCGGCGGCAGTGTCCGCAACGGACGCGACAGCGTCAGCAAGAGACTCGGCGTAAAACGGTTTGGCGGCGAGTTTGTGACGGCAGGCAGCATCCTCGTCCGGCAGCGCGGCACGAAGTTCGTTGCCGGCAGAAATGTCGGCACCGGCCGCGACTGGACGTTGTTCGCGTTGATCGACGGCAAGGTTCTGTTCGACAAGAACAGCAAGCGGATCAACGTGCTGCCGCCCGCGGCTCCGGCTGGCAATTAGATTTGTCGGAATGAATGTCACGGCGAGGTCATCGGCCTCGCCTTTTTTGTTGCGTAGCCGCCGACGTGAGGAGGCGGATTGGTGGAATGGTGAACGCACGCGAAGATAGCTTCCCCCTCCTGACCTCGGGGGCTACGTTGGCTCCATGTTCATCGATGAAGTAAAAATTTTCGCGCGCGCCGGTCACGGCGGGAAAGGTTGCATCGCCTTCCTCCGTGAAACGTCCCGGCCCAAGGGCGGCCCGGCCGGCGGCAACGGCGGGCACGGGGGCGACGTGATTTTGCAGGCCGACCACGACTTGAACAACCTCATCGCCCAGTATTATCAGCCGCGGCTCATTGCCGAGAAAGGCGAGAACGGCATGGGCAAAGGGATGGACGGCCACGCCGGCAAAGACCTGCTCGTAAAAGTCCCGTGCGGCACGCTGGTCTGGCGATTGCCGTCAAGCAAATCGGGAGACGCATCGGACGCGGAGACGGACGAAAAACTCATGCCTGCGCCCCTGAAGCTCTCCACTGGTAAACGGCCGATCCTCCGTTACGCCGGCAGCGAACGGGCCATGGAAATCAATCTCGAAGCGGAAGCGGCCGAACCAACGGCAGTTCATACACACGAAAAGGGCGAGTTGATTACTGATCTGACCAACCACGGCCAGCAATTTGTCCTTAGAAAAGGCGGCCGCGGTGGATTGGGCAACCGCAACTTTGCCACCGCCGCGCGACAGGCGCCGCGCTTCGCGCAGCCGGGCGAACCCGGCGAAGAAGGCGAATTTCTGCTGGAACTGCGCATCATCGCGGACGTGGGCCTGGTCGGCTATCCGAACGCCGGCAAATCGACGTTGCTCACGGCCATTTCCAAAGCTCGACCGAAGATTGCCCCGTATCCATTCACCACGCTGACACCTCAGATCGGCATTGTGGAATATCCGGATTGGCATCGGCTCACGGTGTGCGACGTGCCTGGCCTCATCGAGGGCGCGCACAAAAACGTCGGCCTCGGCCACTCCTTCCTGCGCCACATTGAACGATGCAAGATTCTTGTCCTGCTGCTGGACATGGCCGCCACCGATGGCCGTCAGCCGTGGGACGATTATCAACAATTGCTCAATGAACTCAGCCTTTACGACCCGACGCTGCTCGACAAGCCGCGACTCGTCGTCGCGAACAAGATGGACGAACCGGTGGCCGAAGAGAATTTGAAGAAATTCAAACGCAGGATTCGCAAGACGCCCCTGTTGCCCATTGCCGCAGCGTTCGACGAAGGGACCGGCAAGTTCAAGAAGCTTATTCGCGAGGCGGTCGTTGAAGCAGTGGAAGTGGAGTTGGCCACGAAAGAACACAAAGAACACAGAAGTTGAATCCCTGCCCCGAAGCCGTGACTGACCGCGGTCCACCAGCCAAAGATTCTTGTGCCTTTTTTTGCCTCTTTGTGGCTAAACTGGTAACGCCATGCACGGCTCCATCCAACCGGAGACCCCTCGACGCGCCAGCAGTCCGGTTGGCCCCGACAACACTCCAGCACTCCGGGACTCCAACACTCCACCTGCCCGCATCCCCGACCACGAGTTGATCTGCCAAATCGGCCACGGCGCCTACGGCGAAGTCTGGCTCGCACGCAACGTGGTTGGCACGTTGCGAGCCGTGAAAGTGGTTTATCGACGTACCTTCAGCGAGGCCTACCCGTTCGAGCGCGAGTTCAATGGCATCCAGAAATACGAACCGATCTCCCGCAGTCATGACGGCCTCATCGACATCCTCCAGATCGGGCGCAACGACGAGGCAGGTTATTTTTACTACGTGATGGAACTGGCCGACGCGGTGGAAATGACGAATGACGAATGCCGAAATCCGAAAGAAGCATTAAATCTGAATGACGAAGCAGCAAACTCCCGACAGCAAACCGTTCGGGCTTCGGGCTTCGGATTTCCTTCGACATTCGACATTCGTCATTCGGATTTCTATTCGCCTCGCACTCTTCGCCACGACTTGAAGCTTCACGGCCGCTTGTCACCGGACGAATGTGTGCGCATCGCGCTCTCGCTCAGCAGCGCGTTGGAGCACCTGCACAAGAACGGACTCGTCCATCGCGACATCAAGCCGTCGAACATCATCTTCGTAAACGGCGCGTCGAAACTGGCCGACATCGGGCTCGTCGCGGACGTGGACGAAGCCCGCTCGTTTGTCGGCACGGTGGGTTTCATTCCGCCGGAAGGCCCGGGCACAGCGCAGGCCGACGTTTATAGTTTGGGCAAAGTGCTCTACGAAATGGTCACCGGCAAAGACCGGCAGGACTTCCCCGCGCTGCCGGAGGAGTTTCTCGGGAGCGCGCGCGACTCGCGTGCTGGTGCCCGTCCGGAAAGACGTGGCGACGCGCCGAACGGTCTGAAAGATACACATTCCATCGCAACGGTCGGTCCACTCCTCACCCGTCCCACGGACACCCTCTCCCCTCGCCGCGAGGGGAGAGGGCAGGGTGAGGGGAGTCGCAGCATGGAATCGGAGAGACGCCTGCTGGGAGAACTCAATCAGGTCGTCCTGCGCGCGTGCGAAAGCGACCCGCAGCGACGTTATCCCTCGGCCCAGGCGATGCACGACGATCTGGCGCTGTTACAACAAGGCGGGTCGGTCAAACACCGGCGCACTGCCGAGCGGCGTTGGGCGCGGTTTAAGAAGGCGGCGCTCGCTACGTCGCTGTTGGGCTTGTTGGTTGCGACGATTTTTTCCACTAAGCAAAAGACTCCGCAGCCACTCGACCCTCTGACCACGGGCAAGAATGAGGGCGGTTACCCGCCCACGACGATGCGCGGCACCCGGAACCTGGAGGCGTGGAATCACTACAAGGTCGGTTGGTTGGCTTCATACAGAGAACCCGTTGAAGGCACTGTGACCGCCGAGAATGAATTCAGAGAGGCCATCAGGCTCGATCCGAAGTTCGCGCTGCCGTATTATGGGCTCTTCCGCGTCCGATTTGGCGACACTTGGCTAATGACCCACACGAAGTCGCCAGACGAGTTCCGCGGACTGGCAGTGAAAATGGTCGAATTGGACGTCGGATTGGCGGAGACGCACTACCTGGTGGGTTTCATCAAGTTTTGGGAATGGAATTGGGAGGACGCGGAGCGCGAGTATCGCGAGGCTATCCGTATGAACCCGGACTGCATCCCCGCAAGCATTGGCTATGGTTTCTACCTCTCCCAAATGGGACGCACTCGGGAATCTATCGAGGTGCTGAAGAAGGCCGGGCGTGTGGATCCCACAAACCCTCAGATTGTGAAGATGCTGGGGCACGCGTACTTCGTGGATCGGGATTTCACCAACGCGTTGGCTTGTTACCGGGAAGCAAGTCGGATCGATCCGAGTTTCGCGGACCCTTACCTCCGTGCAGCGAACGCCTGCTTGGCCCTTAAAGACTATCGCACGGCCATCGACGAATTCGAGACCTGTGGGGTCAAACAGGGGGATGCCGATCCGATGCTGACCAAGCAGAAATGCCAGGAACTGCGGGAGGCGTTCGACAACTCAGGTGAGGAGGGCTATTGGCGGAAACGGTTGGACCAGGCGAAGGCAACGCTGAATCCGGAGGAGGAGCCCTATGCCTTCGCGAGAATCTACGCGCGCTTGGGCGACGCCGAAGAAACGTTCAAATACCTGGAAAAGGCCTACACGCGCCACGACGAGCTGATTTACCTGATTTTCGACGAGTTTTGGGATCGTTGGCGCCCTCACCCACGTTTCAAGGCAATGATCAACAAAGTTGGGCTGGCGGATTACGAAAGACGCTGGCTCCAAGAGTTGAGTGCACACAGAGTAGAAGAGCCGCAAGAGAAAGGAGTACGACGTTGAGATAACGTCCGCTGAACCAACTGATGTTTTCATAACCCCGAACTCCTTTCCGTGCTCGTGTCGGTGACAAAGCATGCGGGTCTTGGCGGTCACACGGTTTACCGCCAAGACCCGCCCTCTTCTCAATCGAGAAGAAAGTCTCAGCGCGCCACCGCACGGTAAAAACGTTGCGCAACGTTCGTTGCAGCGGTGTCGGTGATCGTCATCGTTCGGCTGATGTTTGTCAGAGTGATCCAGCGCGTCCACTCGGCGAGATCGCTGGAAGTCTCAAGATCATAAGTGAAGCCGACCCCGCCGGTGAGCGAAAGTTGAAACGAGCCGTCCGGTATTTGGCTCAATAGGTTCAGGCGCGGCGGTTCCATGATTGTGAGAAATTGTTTCGACGGCACATCATGGAAGTCCTGCACAGTTCCTGACGGCCACTCGATCCGCACCGT
>QHOP01000567.1 GCA_003219345.1 Verrucomicrobiota bacterium | reverse complement strand
TCTCATTGTGACCGTCGAGAAACACAACGGTTGTGTAGCCTGCATGGCGTCGATCGGTTGCGTGAATCATGCGCGGCATGGGATTGGTCATGCCACGTTCGTTAAACGTGGTCAGGGTCGGGTTCCACAAATCCCACTCGTCGAAACCTCTTGGTGTCAGGGGAGTCCTGGGGCCCGCGTTGATCTCGGTCATGTACAACACCACGGACGGACCGCCGGGTGCCTCGCTCAGCTTCGAGGCATCAATGGCGCCGCTGTATTGGCGGGTACGTTCGTATCGTTTCCAGTCAATGGAATTGATCGGGTAATCGAGCACGAAATCCTGGTTTCCAGGTTTCTGCGGCAGCGCGGGGCACTGATAGATCGGCATCTTTTTGTAAATGTCGTAGAGGTAGCTCGAATCGGTTTCGCGCTGGGGAAGAATTTGCGGGCCGCCGACGTAGGGAGCGAACTTGTTGGCGAAAAACATGCGCGTGCCGAAGGTGTCGCGCGGAATCCAATCGTCATAATCCAACGCGTAGAGGTAGGTCGCCTGGCCCAGATTGCGCAGGTTATTGAAGCACTGAACCGTCTTAGCGGTGGCTTTGGCGCGGCTCACTGCCGGCAGGAGCAGCCCGGCAAGAATCGCGATGATCGCAATCACGACCAACAGCTCAATTAAAGTAAAAGCTCGTGGCAACGAAGTCGAAAACGCTTTTGCGGCCAGCCGCTGCTGCAACTTTCCCTCAGGCCGGCTAAATGGAAAAAAGACCGGCGGCCCGGAGGGTTGTGCGCATTTCCGGGTTCCCGGACGAAGTGGCAGGCACCCCGACGCCGGTCCTGTGGAAGGCGGTTCCATCACTGACGAATTCGATAGAATCGTGTGCCTGTCGCCGGCACGGTTTGGGGATTGGCCTGGCTGGGCGCGGGACCCCAATTGGGCGGCGACAAGGAATCGGTTTGCTCCAGATTGCCCTTACCGGTCCATGACAGGGTCACCTGGTTGCCCGAGAGCACCGGCGGGTCGAACTTCGGTTGCGCTGACACAGTATTGGTAATTCCCGAAGTCCATTGCACGGCGGCGTCGAACAACTTTAACCCTTCGGGCGTGAGGTTGGCGAAGGTGTCGTTGTTCAGGAAGAAGCCGACGCGCTTTTCCGGCGCCTTGAACGGGGCGCCGGTCGTCGGATCGGGTTCCATGTCCGTTCCCTTCGGGAAAACGAATATGACCGGGGAGTTACCGATGGTTGGGTCCGCCAGCCGAGCAACGATGATCGCGTTGGCGTTAGGATCGGTGTAGTTGACGCTTTGGGCAGGGTTCAGAACGGTAAGCAGTCCCGCTGGAAAGCCCGCAGCCAGTGGGTGGGCGGCGTTGGCGATCTCGATTTGGGTCTGATTCGCGACCGTGACACCGGGCAAAGGAGCGGCCAGCAGGGCGTCTTCGATAGCCGGTTCCCAGTTGAGGATCGGAACTGCGACGTCCCGGAACTTCGTGTTGACATTGCCGGAGCCGACGGTGGACGAGATGAGGATCAATGCCTTTCGATTGGCATCGCCGCTTTGTGAGGCGGCATCCCCCACAGCAACCACTTCAAACCCCAGCACTGATTCGAGCCGTGCCTTTGCCGCCGTGTCACTTGGGTTTAATGCCGTCGGATTAGCCACCACAAAAAGAACTTTTGGCAAGGAGCTTTCCACCGTAAAGCTCCACGTGTTGGTGCGCGTCAGCGCCGGGGTGCCATTGTCGCTGAACAGCAGCGTAAGGTTATTGCTCGACAGGAACGGCAAAACGCCCGGCGGAGCGGCGCTGATGGTTGTCACGCCGGACGCTTGGGTTATGGAAGGTGCGAGCGTCGCGCCGTTCAGCAGGAGTTGAATGGAATTGGTCACGACTTTGGCGGCCCCGTCAATGAGCGTCACCCCAATCGTGGTGTTGGTGGCAACCGATGTCGCACTTGGGGTCGGATTGACTGACCGTACATAGGGCCGCACGGCCGCAGCCGTAGCTGGCCGGTACGCCTTGATCGGGCTGGCCTGAAAAAGATTGGTGTTAGCGAGGTCGTTGATCAGCATCTGTTCGCCCGTTGTTCGGTCAACGATGAACCATTCGCACTCGGAACCTCCGGTGCTTTCCCACCAGATCAAATGGAATGGATAAAAGCCGTCTTCCTGCACGACAAAGTGGAAAAGCGTGGTGGCCTGGCCGCGGTCTCCCGCCTTGCCGGATTGCGCCGTGAAAACGTCCCGCGGATCGTCGCTGCTCACCACGAACCCGTCATCGCTGTTGACCCTGCTATCCAAGCCTGGCACGCCGGGGGTCTGTTCGTCCGGCCAGGTGGGCGAATGGAACACGCCTTGGTCGGTGCCTCCCGCCGCCTCGTTGAAGTTGATGATCGTTGGCTCGGTGAACGTGCCGTCCAGATTAAACACGGCGCCGGGTTCGTTACCGGTCGCAGCGCGGTTGATCTGGTCGGCGTAAGGCTGACCCGTGGCCGGATCAATGAACGCATCGTCCAGTTGGAGGATGGCGGTGGCGACGGTGTTGCCGACGGGACGTGTCACGCCGTTTGGCAACATGCGCAGCTTGAGCAGAAAACCAGGCTTGGTCGTATCGACCGATGTCAGTTTCCGGTCCGGTGGTATGGTCACGTAGTTCTCGGCCGTGAATTGAAACGTATTCGTGAAGGTTTGCGCCGGACTGCTGTTATCGCTGTAAATCAATCTGACGCTGTTGCTCGAGGCCGCGGGGAAAATAGTGGACGGTGTGAAGCTCACGGTCGTTATCGTTCCACTCTTCGTGATCGTTGGAGCGACCGCCGTTCCGTTGAGGGATAGTGAAATCGAGTTGGTATTTACTTGCTTCGAACTGCCATCCTCCAGCTCGACAGTGATGGGAGCGTCCGGCGCGGCGTTTTGTGCCGGCGGCGAGCGGAATAGGACGAGTATTGGCAAGTTCTGAGGCGGCTGCAACGCCCAGGCTATCGCCGCGTCAAACAGTGCAGTCGCGTTGGTATTATACGTGGCCGTCGGCGTACTGGCGTTGTAAAAGAACGCCACCCGGCGACCGAGCACAACCGTATTGTCGTCGGCCAAATGAGAGCCTTTTTCGTATGCCCAAATGCAGATCCGCCCTTCATCCACGCCGACTGTCGCGTTGGTGGCGATGATGATCGCGTTGGTTCCAACAGTGTACGGGAGAGCAGAGGAACTGATCGTCGCGGTCGTGCCGGGCTCGACCACGTCGATGATTCCCGACTTGCCGGCAGCCAAAGGGTGGCCTTGATTGGCAAGGGAGAGGGCGAGCGACGTGTGACCGCCAGCATTGCCGAACGTGTTTTCTCTTTGAAACAGCAACTCGTCGTAAAGTCCTGGTTCGTAGTTCACAATCGGCGTACGGCCCGTCCGCAGGGTGCTGATCGAAAGCGAATTGAGAGGCTGATTGCCACTGCCAACACTGGAGGAGATTAAGATCAAATCCTTCCCGGCGAATAAGTCGCCCAACGTCACATCCTGATCATCGGCGACTGTAACGGTATGTCCCTGGCTTCGGAGGCGGGTCGCCACTTCAAGATCGTTCGCATTGGAAGGGGCTGTGGGATCGATGGTGTCGGGCGAGTTAACAACATAGAGAATATTCGCCGCGTCGGCATTTGACAGTCCCAAGCGTCCAAAAATGAACAATAACGATGCCAGGAATAGCTGTCGGGTCATCGGCAGAGGGGTCGATCTCATATAACTTTCCATCTTGTTTTTTTGAAAGTAATGCGACAGATATGTTTGTCACTCACCCATTGGTCCGATTGCGGCGTAGAACTTGTTTCCTACTGGCGGATGCGATAGAACTTCCGCGAAGTCGCCCCGACCGTCACGGTAAATGTGTTACCGGCGGGCTGGGGGTTGACGTTCGACCAATCGGCCGGATTGCCGGTCAGATTGCTGGCTTCCTGGAGAATGCCGGCGCCCGTCCACGAAATTGTCACCTGGTTGCCCGAGATCACCGGCGGGTCGAACTTCGGTTGCGGGGACACAGTATTGGTAATTCCCGAAGTCCATTGCACGGCGGCGTCGAACAACTTCAACCCTTCCGGGGTGAGATTGGCGAAGGTGTCGTTGTTCAGGAAGAACCCGACGCGCTTTTCCGGCGCCTTGAACGGGGCTCCGGTCGTCGGATCGGGCTCCATGTCCGTTCCCTTCGGGAAAACGAATATGACCGGGGAGTTACCGACGGTTGGGTCCGCCAGCCGGGCAATGATGATCGCGTTGGCGTTGGGATCGGTGTAACTGACGCTTTGGGCGGGGTTCAGAATGGTAAGCGGTCCGGCCGGAAAGCCCGCCGCCAATGGGTGGGTCGCGTTTGCGATTTCGATCTGGGTCTGGTTCGCAACAGTGACGCCGGCCAAAGGAGCGGCCAGGAGGTCGTCCTCCAGCGCCGCTTCCCAGTTAAGGATTGGAACCGCCACGTCCCGGAACTTCGTGTTGACGTTGCCGGAGCCGACGGTGGACGAGATGACGATCAAGGCCTTGCGGTTGGCATCACTGGTTTGGGAGGCGGTATCCCCAACAGCAACGACTTCAAACCCCAGAACGGATTCCAGCCGCGCCTTGGCGGCCGCGTCACTGGGGTTTAATACCGCCGGATTGGCAGCCACAAAGAGGACCTTGGGCAGGGAGCTTTCCACTGTGAAACTCCACTGGTTGGTCCGCGTCAGCGCCGGAGTTCCATTGTCGCTGAAGACCAACGTCACATTATTGCTCGACAGGAACGGCAACACGCCCGGCGGAGTGGCGCTGATGGTTGTCACG
>QHOP01000132.1:4466-13172 GCA_003219345.1 Verrucomicrobiota bacterium | reverse complement strand
CCCTTGGGCGGCTTGTTGGTGTGATGAACGATCACGGCGGCGCAGTCGTATTGGCGCAGGAGAGGATTAAGACGATTGCGAAGGAAAGTACCCACATCTTTCTGTGAATTTGTTTCCCCGCCCAGGTAGGCGAACGCGGGGTCTATCCAGAGCAAGTCCGGCTTGTGTGCTTCGAGCAACGGTTCCACGACTTCAATGAAAAACAGGAGGGACGTACGAGAGTCCTCTCGCGCGACGATTATCCTTTCTGCCGCCTCTTTGATTTCAGCAGCGGAAAGATGCAGCCCGGCACAAATGCCACCCCGCATTTCAGCCAAGTCACCATCGTCATTTTCAGCTTGAATAAAAAGCGATTTCAAAGGGCGTGCTGGTATGATGCCGAAGCATCCACGGCCGAGCGCCCAAAGGATGGCACATTGCAGCGCCAAGGAACTTTTGCCGATACCAGTGGGTCCGCACAACAGCAGCCCGCCGCCGCGACAGAGATAACGTTGACGCAAAAGTTCATCCGAGCCTTGACCTTCTGTGGCACGCACGAATTCATGGAGCAAGCGGGCTTTGGGCGGCATCGGCTTTGCAGTTTCCGATTCGGATTGTTCGCCGATGTTTTTTTGAAGCTCCGCCAAATCAATCGCGCTCACAAAACCGCCTCCTGTTTCGGGTTTGGCTTTAAGTAAAGAAGCCGCTGGCGTCCATCGCCTGTCGCGCCGATGCGCCGCACGACACCTGGCAACCGCGACAGCCGCGAGGGATTCTTGTTCCTGCCGTCCACGCCAAACTTCGCGAGCAACGCCAGCATCCGCGCCACCGTGTGTCTATAATCCAACAGGTTTTCTGCATCCACCTTCACCCAAGCGTGCAGCGAGCGCCCGCCGCTCGTGAGAATGGCCGCGATGGGAAGGGGCAACTTGGTGAGCAGGGGCATTTGCAATCCCAGCGGCACGGCATCGGCCTCCACAAGCGCAAACCGGAAGGCGGTCACGTTCGCATCTGCTACGCCGTGGCCATCAAGCGGATTCATCCGCAGCCAGCCGCCGGCGTCACTGCGCGGCATCCCTTCCTTGCGCCAGCGCGCAAGCAGGGCATCCCGCTCCATTGTCTCGCCTTTACCCTTTGGTTCGGCTTTGCCGTCTTTGGCCACGGTGAAAGCACTTACAAAATTGATTTGCTCACCCGGCTCAAAGAGGAATTCCAGCAATGCGAGCGCGTCTTTAGTCCAGTCATCCGGGGGGCGTATCGGGCTGAATTCCCAAAGGGCAACGTCATCGCAGTCGAAGCCGTTGAGGAAATTTTCGGTCGCCGTCGCCGGATCTATCTTCGCTTTGACCGTGGTTTGAGAGGAGAAACGCCACGGACTCACGTCAAATTCAGGCCGTGGTCGCGCGTGGCGGAAAGCATCTTCGAGCTTGTGCCGCAATTCGCATTCGTTCCATCGGGGCTGGCACCGCTGGTTGAACTCCAAAAGCAGCGGCCACGCTTCAACTGGCGACAGCTCGAATCCGACGAGCTTGCACGCAACGGCGAACGTCGCATTGTGGCCGCTCGCGCCGGAAATCGCACCGGAGATTTTCGCGACGTACGCGCGCGCACGCTCAATTGATGCAAGCTGGCGTGTCATTGGGTTTTTCCTTCAATCAGTATGTTTAAGTCAGCTTCGAGGACTCCAGCGGCGCGGGTGCGTCCCGGCAGGATGTGCTTCTTCAGAACGCCTTCTTTGGACAATTTGTCTAAAGTCCGCAGTGAGCAGGACAAACGGCGGGCGGCTTCGGAGCGTCGGAGGAGCCGCGGTCCGTTCGTCGTGGCGGACTCGGTCTTTGGCGAGCTTTTCCCATCGCGGAGTAATTTCAGCAGATGCGCGCGGTCGGCAGGTGGAATAGTCGGGTCTGACTTCAGACCGGCTCGAATGACTTCAACTGTTGTCCTCAACATAACCAGCTTTCTCTCGGGCGCTCGTGGCGCCTTTTGCTGGCGTTAAGTTATCCGCGCTTTTGCGCGTCTCTCCACCTTGGTTTGTAAGGTATCTCGACCCCGCTACTGCCTTAGTCCAACAAGACTTCGTAAAGCTCTCCTGACTTGCGCCAATGCCAAGTTCCGTTTCTTAGATTCCTTTGGAGCTGTCATGTCCGAAATCTGAGCTAGCGCCGTGTGGTAGGCTTTTCTATTAAGCCACCAGTATTCAAGCAGCCAGAGTTGGACCACGCTCCACCATTGTTTGAAGTTGCTCTCAATAATTGGCACTGACAATGTCACGCACCGCTTTTCCCAATCTGCAATGAGAACACAGTCGCCATAGTTCGGGTAATGGATCGTCCCCTCAACTCGCGTCCGCCAAATCTTCAGGGCCTTCCGCTGCCGCCTTCCTCCGGAGGCCTGCGCTTCAAGCACAGGCACAGTCACCTTATTCTCCTCGCACTCCTCCACCCCCGCCGCAGCCAGTTGTGTCCAGAAGTTACGTGGATCGAGCCTCTGGCGGTGATGCCTCGGAATTGTCGCCTTTGCGCCGACGTTCAATCGTGCAACGCACTCCTTTGCGTGGCTGATGTCTTGCGGATTCGGGCTCAGAAGCACAGGCCAATCTGAACATGTCTCTGCTTTTGCCTTTAGCTTTGCCGCCTGACGTTTTTCCAGGTGCCCCAGCGCTCGCACGGCCCCCCGCGCTGTCGAAATCATTAGCGCGATAGCTTGTTCGTCGCCACAAAGGGCGCGAGCGAAGACTTGCTGCATCAAGTCTTCTCTTTGGTCTAAAAGCTGGAGCAAGGGACGTTTGTCCACTGACTCGGCGATTTGTTCAGGCGGACGCAGTTCTTTGGCAAGATTCCATCGCGTCGGCCTGAGCACCCACACTTCTGTCCTCTCGCGCTTGTAGATTTTGAGCCAATGGCCGGGACGAATCTGTCCCTCCGGATTAACCGAATCAGATGGTAGCAGATGGCCGAATAGACGGCGAAGTGTTGCCAAGTCAGGGGCTTCCTCTAGAACTTTCATGCTGAGAGGTTTTCACCCTTTTTAATGGCAACTAACGCAAGCAATTCGGCGCGCTTCGTTTTCCAGTTCGCAGCGGTCATGCTCCTGGCGATGCGCTGCGCTGCACGCAGAATATTTTCCGGGCCAGTTGGTGAGTCATTGGCGTGCGCCTTGTTCGTGCCCATCACAGACGGCAGCGCGGCCACGGCGCGACCAGCGGCCAACTCGCCAACGTGTGTGTAGTGCCGTGTCATGGCCGGGTTGCTGTGTCCGACGATGCTTTCAACCACGGACAACGGCGCGTTGCTCTCGCGGCAGAGGGAAACGAAGGTGTGCCGAAGGGAGTGAAAGCCGACTTCGACAACGGCGCGTTTGCCGTCCTTGCCCGTGCCGGCCTTGTGGGGTTTGATGCCGCACTCTTGAAAATGGCGTTGCACCTGGTCTGTCACCAGATCAGTTCGTTTCTCGTAAAGCACGGCTGTTTCCGGCAGCACGTAGTCATCGCGTCTGCCGACGGGAGTTTCGGCCAGCATGTCGCGCAAGACCGGGTGAATCGGAACAATGACGGGCTTGGGATTGCGGCGAGCGGTCTTATTTGGGATGCGGCGAATGAGGCCGCGCGGCAAGTCCACCTCCGCCCAACGCAACGTGGCGCAGTCGCCGAGGCGCAGGCCGCTGTAAACGCCCAAAGCCAGCAGCGTCTGCAATTCGCCTTTTGCCGATTGGCAAACTTTTCGCAGTTCATCAATCGTAAGTTCGCGGCGGCTTTGTGTGACCATCCGTTTGCGCTGGATTTCTTCCCAAGGGTTGCCCGTGAGCTTGGCTTTGTGTTTGAGCACACGGAAAACCAGCGTAAGTAGGTTCAGGTGTTTGTTATAGGTGCTTGGACTCAGCTTGCCGTGGTTCAGGCGCGCCGCGTACGTCTCGGCAATGTCTTTCGTTACGCCGCGCAACGTGGCCGCTTCGCCGTAATTCTCTTTCACCCAATCGACGAACGCCGAAAACCGATACTCGTATTGATAGAGAGTGGACTCGCCGCTGTCGGGGCAGTTTGCCGACGAAACAAACTCGGTCCACGCGCGGCTGATCGAAAGCGGCGGGTTTTGCTCGTTTTCCAGCTTTGCCAGTTCAGCCTTGCGGCCCTCCAGTTTGCCGACAATGGACTCCAACGCGGCGGCTTCATCCGCCACAACGAACGGCGCCATGATTTTCTGTTTGGCTTCCTCGGCCTCGCGACGTGTCGTGATTGGATTACCGTTGTCATCGTGCAAAGCCTTGGCGAAAGCTTTTCCCTCGATCCGCCAGCTAACGTAAAAGGTCTTGCCACGTTTGAAGAGATACCCGGTTCGATGTTTGGCCATAATGCGCTCGCTTTCCGTTCTGTGCTGTTACGTGCGCTTATTTGGGCAAAGCCGTGCTTACAAGTCAATCATAAAGCGTACATGATGCTAAAACATGCGTAAAATTGCCATTTTAGGCAGACTGTAAATCTGCTGGCTTACGCCTTCGCTGGTTCGAATCCAGCTCCTACCACCACTCAAAAAACCCTCACAGTTCGAGGAAATGGTTCATCCGTCGCGCATTGACAAGGCGCAAAGGCGGAGCAGATTGCCGATGGTTGGTTCCCGCCGATTGAGCGCGGTTGGACAATTTCAGCAACAAGTGACGCGATGCAAAAAAAACAGGCATTTACGCTGATTGAACTGCTGGTGGTAATCGCGATCATCGCCATCCTCGCGGGCTTGCTGTTGCCCTCCGTCGCCAAGGCTAAGACCAAGGGACAGGGCATTCAATGCCTGAACAATCATCGGCAATTGATGCTCGCCTGGCGACTGTACAACGATGACAACAACGACCGGCTTTTGTTTGCCAGCCCGGGGCGCGACCCAAAAGACGATCGGTATGTGTGGGTGCTCGGCTGGATGGATTTCGATCCGGCCAATCCGTCCAACTGGGACGTGAACCACGATATCAAACGCAGTCCCCTTTGGCCGTATTGCGGAAACTCGGTCGGGATCTGGAAATGCCCGGCTGACAAATCAACCATCAAACCGACCCGCGGACCTTTAAAGCGACAAGTCGTGCCGCGCGTCCGCAGCATGTCGATGAACCTTTGGGTGGGCGGCTTCGGTGGAGAAGACTTCGGACTTTCGGGCGGCGGGATTTGGAGGATTTATTTGAAGGCCAACGAGATGATCGACCCCGGTCCCACCCGCACGTTTGTTCTTCTGGATATGCGCGAGGACAGCATTGACATCGGCAATTTCGCCACCGACATGACCGGTTGGCCCGACCAGCCGGACCAAACCGGTTTCTACGATTTGCCCGCGAGTTATCACAATCGCGCAGGCGGGCTGTCTTTCGCCGACGGTCACTCTGAAATCAAACGCTGGCTGGACGACCGCACGATGCCGCCGCTCGTCAAGGGCGGATTGATACCGGACATCCTTCCCTCCCCGAACAACAAAGACGTTATCTGGCTGCAGGAGCGGTGCACTCGAAAAATAAAGGAATGAATTTCTCCGGATGAACTCATTATGTACTCCTACCGCTGAAAAACCCCCGCAAGCTCAAACGGCGGCTTGCGGGATGTCCCCGTTGAACCCTCCTCAAACTTAACCGGACACTTCGATCTTTCGCGGTTTGGCTTTCTCGGCTTTCGGCAACGTCACCGTCAGCACGCCTTGCTCAATCGTTGCGCTGATCTTCGCGGTGTCGATGGACGGATCGAGCACGAACTCGCGTCGGAAATCCCGCGGGCTGGATTCGCGATACACCGGTTCCGCGCCGGGCACTCCGGTCTGTCGCCGGCCCACGATGGTCAGCTCATTCCCTTCGAGCAACACTTCGAGTCCGTCTTTGTTCACACCCGGCATTTCGGCTTCGAGAACAAAGCTGTCCTTGGTCTCCACAATGTTCACTTGCGGGACAAAGTAGCCGCGTGCTTCCGCGCCTGTTTCATTTGTGCTTGTCGCGCGATTTTCCGTTTTTGTAACCGTCGTCATATTGTTCCTTTCTTTTGCCGGCGGGCAGTGAGCCCGCCGGCGTTGAATTCGAATCAGTTGACGTTCACTTGAATTTGTTTCGGTTTTGCCTCCTCCGTCTTCGGGAGTGTGACCGTCAGGATGCCGTTCTGATAAGTGGCCTTAGCTTTGTCCGACTGGACTGGTTTCGGCAGCGTCAGCGTGCGATGGAACTTGCCGAAGAATCGCTCGGCCCGATACGTCTCTGCGCCTTCGTTCTTCTCGTCGTATTTCCGCTCTCCGGAGATGGTGAGCGTGCCGTCGTGAAAGGAAATGTCGATCTCCTCCCGCTTCATCCCGGGCAATTCCGCTTTGACAATGAGATTGTCCTTGTCCTCGTAAACGTCCAAGACCGGCATCCGGCCGTTAAGCAACTCCATGTGCCGGGTAAACTCACCGAACGGAGCATCAAACAGGCGATTGATTTCCGCGCCCAAGGTGGAGAGCTGTTCCAGCGGCGGCCAGTTCCATAAATCAGAATTTTGACGTCGTATCAGTTTCATAATTTTCATCCTTTCTTTAGTTGTCCGTTGCTGACCCGCTTTCAGCTTGGCTCATGCCAGCGGGCGTCTGCCGGCGAGAGAAAGGCATTAGTTCCGAAGCTTCAGCCAGTTGGAAAAATCCGCTTGAAACCGCTCCACGCGCCGGTGTGAAATGCTGTCACACTTCGCGCTGTGTCATGTCACAGCCCGTCCTGCTGATTCGTGTGAATTCGTGGTTCAAATCCGGCAAACCGATCCTCCGTCCACGGATCAGCCGTGTTCGAGTAACCGCGCGCTTCCCAGAAACCCAGAACGTCGCGGTCGAGGAAAAGGATTTCGCGGATGAACTTCGCTCCTTTCCAGGCGTAACGCTTCGGGATGATCACGCGCGCCGGACCGCCATGCTCTTTCGACAACGGTTTGCCGTTCCACTGGTGCGCAATGATCACGTCGTCGTCCATGCAGACCTCGAGTGGATTGTTCGTCGAGTAACCGTCGTAGCTCTTGAAGAAGACGTGTGCGGCTTCGGGCTTCGGTTTCACGAGGTCGGCAATAGTGAAGAATGCCACTCCCTCCCATTCCATGTCGAACTGGGTCCAGGTGGTGACGCAATGAAAGTCGCTTACGTCTTTGAACTGCGGCAGCGCGAGGAACTGCTCCCAGTTCAGCGTGACCGGGTTCTCGACCAAGCCGTGGATTTTCAACTCCCATTTGTCGAGCGGGACTTCCGGCTGAAGGCCGAGGTCGAGCACGGGAAAATTGTGCACCTGCCGCTGGCCGGGCGGGAGCCGGTTCGTCGAGCGCGCGGTCGGACCGGCTTTGCCCGCCATTTTCCGCGCCCAACGTTCTTTGGCGGCGATGTATTGGTCTTTCATTCGATTTCAGGCTCGCCCCGCGCTCCGTGCCAGACGCGAAGAACCTCGGCAGCGCGCTCGCGTCTTCTGACTCGGTAAATTATGCGAAAGGGACGCTCGATTAACTCACGAATCTTCGGGTCATTTGTCTCCGGCACCTTCCGACCGATGAAAGGATGCTGTTCGAGCAAGCTCACCTTGTGGAGAATTGCCAATCCCACTCGTTCTGCTGCGTCTGGATTGTCCTGAGCGATGTAGCTTGTCAGCGCGAGGAGGTCGCCGAGCGCTTCGGGCGACCAGAAGATTTTGAACGCCATCGTTTCAGCCGCGAATGGAATTGTTTTTCGACCTCTTTATGCGGAACGCCCTCGCCCCGGTCCAGGCTCCGCTCGGCTTCCTTCAAGGCGGCAAAGAACTCTACACGCTCGCGAATCTGCGCCAGCGAAGCGTCGGTCGGCAGCCGCTCAATGGCGTCCATGACGAGTTCTTTGTCGCTCATGGGGCAAACCGTAGCGTTCGGATGTTAACTTGGCAAGTCATGCCATCTTGTGAGTACAGGCGAGGTCGGCGTTCGCGTCAATGCCCCAGCGTTTGGCCACCAGTTGGTGATCGGGCGTGAGACTCCACCGATCGGGTTGCGGTTCGCCGGTGTGCGCGCGATTCGCTCCTTTCAATTCCATGCAGCCTTTGTTGTCGCCGATCTCTGCCATGAGTTCGCATTCTGCGTTGCTCAGTTTGAGGTCGGGCAGCGACGCCAGTTCGTCCACTTTCGTTTCGATTGGCTTGGCGTTGTCGCCGCTCTCCTGAATCAACGTCGGGATGACGCTTTTCACGGCGGGCTGCGACAGGTTCCACAAACAGGCGAGCTGCAGCATCGTGACTTTGTGCTTTGCGGCAATGTCGCGCATCCGGTCCAACTTTTCGCAACCAGCCTCAACCCAGCCTGCGGGTCGGAACGCGCGGTGGTCCTGCGGGCCGAACCGGTGCCCCGGCTTCACGTCGTCGTGGAACAGACCGCCGTAATCAACGACACGCGTGATGAGGTTCACTTCATGTTTCACTGCGGCGGGTAACACGAGGTTGCCGGGCCAGGGTTCGAGCGGATTCAAAATAATCATCGCCCAGTCGAGCAACGGGCCGAAGCGCTCGAAGCAAAGCATGAGATCGAGGGTGAACCCGTTGGCCGGGCCGGGCGCGACGCCGAGACGATCGGCAAGCTTCGCGTCGCGGAGTTTGTCCATGGCGCTCCAAACGCGCTCGCTCGTGTATCCTGTGAAGTCCGGATTGTGCAGCAGCAGCAGGTCGAACCGGTCAGCCCGGCATCGGCTCAGAGACTTTTCGGTGGCCATGCGCAAGTATTCGGCGAATTGATTCGGCGGACGA
>QHOP01000132.1:0-4403 GCA_003219345.1 Verrucomicrobiota bacterium | reverse complement strand
GAGCATTTCATCGGCGGCGCCGTCGCCGTAAACGTCCGCTGTCATGAAAGTCCGGACGCCGCGTTGGTACGCATGTTGAATGACATTGAGGAAGCGTTCTTCGCTGAGCGGCTCGCCGAAGTGCATGTAGCGTCCGCCGCTCCAGGTTCCAAAAGCCGTGCGGGTAACGTCCATAAAAATCAGTTCTCAATAGAACGCAAGAAACCGGCGTGATGCAATGATGGTTTTAAACACGAATTTCACGAATTCGCTGAAATCACGGTAACTCCCATCCGCAGGGAAGAGCCGACGTTCCAATTCGTGTCAATCCGTGGAATTCGCGTCTCAAAAAGTCGTTTGCTCACGCCGCGCTTTCGCCTAAGTTCACGCCATGTTCAAACCGGCGGATTTGTTCGACTTGAGCCAAACGGAACACGCGGCTTTGTTCGACGGCGATGAATACGCGTGGGAGGCGCTCCGGAAAATCAAAGATTATTTGAAGACAAATATGCGGCCGGCATTGAAAAATCGCTGCGAAGGCACGGCTTACATTGGCGAACAAGTCTTCATCGGCGCAGGCACGGTGGTCGAGGACGGCGCGATGATCAAAGGCCCGGCGATCATTGGGCGCAACTGCCAGATTCGTCACAACGCCTATCTGCGCGAGGACGTCATCGTCGGCGACAACTGCGTGGTGGGCAATTCGTGCGAGCTGAAAAACGTGTTCATGTTCAACCACTGTCAGGTACCGCATTTCAATTACGTGGGCGACTCAATCCTCGGCCACAAAACCCACCTCGGCGCGGGCGTGAAAGTCTCGAACGTCAAGCTCGACCGCACGAACGTGACCGTCGAAATGGACGGGAAACCGTTCGATACCGGCCTGCGGAAGTTCGGCGCGCTGCTGGGCGACGGTTCGGAGATCGGCTGCAACGCCGTGTTGAATCCGGGAAGCATCCTCGGCCGTGGCGCGATCATTTACCCGAACGTCAACTGGCGCGGCATTTTACCCGCGAACATGATCGCCAAGAATAAAGCCGGGGTGGAAGTGGTAATGAAAAGGCCAAGGGAAACCTGAGGTAGGACCGGCGTCCCGCCTGTCTCCGAAGAACGTAACATGGCGCTATTTAGTCGATCGAGATGCCTAGCAGAGACAGCCGAGACGGCTGTCCTACATTGAAATGATTTCTGTTATCGAATCCCAACCCGCCGGTTCCGGCATCGACCTGGTCAAACAGGTCGAGGAAATCTTTTCGCCGAACGGGCTGTTATCGCGCTCTAAGAATTTCGAGTATCGCCCGCAGCAACAGCAGATGGCCGTGGCTGTGGCGCGGGCGCTCAAAGCGAAGGAGCATCTGGTGGTCGAGGCGGGCACAGGCGTAGGCAAGAGTCTGGCCTATCTCGTCCCGGCCATTTTGTTCGCCGTGGCGAACAGCAAAAAGGCCGTCGCCTGCACGCACACCATCAATCTGCAGGAGCAGCTCGTGGAAAAGGACCTGCCGATGCTGGCCAAAATCCTGCCGGTGAAGTTCAGCTTCACCATGCTCAAGGGCCGGCAAAACTATCTTTGCACGCGCCGCCTGCACAAGGCGATGCAGCAGGCCGACAGCCTGTTCACCTCGCCGGAAGTCGAGGAACTGCAGCGCATTTACGAATGGTCGAAACGGACCGAGGACGGCAGTTTGTCGGACTTCGATCTCGAGCCCGACCCGAAAGTCTGGGCGCAGGTCTGCTCCGAGCGCGGGATTTGTGCGCCGAAGATTTGCGGTTATGCATCCGAGTTCGGCAAACAAAACGGCATTTGTTTTTTTCAGCGCGCGCGCAGTCGCATCCTCTCCGCCGATGTTCTGGTGCTGAACCACACGTTGCTCTTCACGTTGTTGGGGGGCATGGACGAGGAAATGGACGGCGGCATCCTGTTCAAAAACGATTTCGTCATTTTCGACGAAGCGCACAATCTCGAGAGGGTCGCGTCGCGCCATATCGGCCTGAGCGTTTCGAGCGGGCAAGTCCGCTTCGCGTTGCAGCGGCTCTGGAATCCGCGCACGGAGAAAGGAGTGCTGGCGACGTTGCGCCGGGGTACGGCGGTGAAACTGGTCGCTGAGTTGTTTGACGCAACGGACAAGTTTTTCGTGGAGCTTGAGGAAGCGTGCGAGGGTCTCGCCAGACAGAACGCCGCAACAAGAAGGCACGGCTCGAGGGAGTCTCGCTCCACCGACGGCCGGACATGGACGGAGTTGCGCATCCGCAGACCGGACCTGGTGCGCGACAACGTTACCTTGCCGATTCAACGACTGCGCGAGGCGATCAGCGAATTGATTAAGAGCAGTGAGGACAAGGACACCGGCCAGGAACTGCTGGAGTGCAACCGGCGACTGGCTGAACTGCGCGAGGCGGTGGCGGTGTTCCTGAGTCAGAGCGCCGATCAACATGTTTACTGGGTCGAACGTACCGGCAAAACGCAGAAAAACCTCGCTTTGAACGCAGCGCCGATTGACGTGGCGGAATACCTGCGCCACCGGCTCTTCGGCGCAGACACCTCGGTCGTCATGACGAGCGCGACGCTGGGGACCAAAGTAGGGCAGGCGTCCCGCCTGTCTCATTCTGAAAAGAAAACATTAGAGACCGGCAAGATGCCTGTCCTGCCATTCAAGCCGTTTGATCCCCATGCGGCGGTCGGAAAAACAGGTCGTCATCTGCCGCATTGGGGGCAGGATGGTTGCACTTATTTCGTTACGTTCCGGCTGGCGGACTCGATCCCGCCAGACAAACTCGTGCAGTGGCAAATGGAATTGAGGGAGTGGCTGCGACAACATCCCGAACCGCGGACGATGGAACAGGAACTGGAATACGCCGAGTTGTTTGCCGATCGGTTCCATCGTTGGTTGGACGATTGCCTGGGCGAATGTTGGTTGCGTCGGCCCGAAGTGTCGGTAGTTGTCGAGGAGGCTTTGCGGTTCTTTGATGGACAGCGCTATTTGCTCGGCCATTACGCCGTCATGCCCAACCACGTTCACGTTTTGCTGCGGCCGCTCCGCCACCACACGCTTTCCGAAATTCTTCATTCCTGGAAATCTTTCACCGCAAAACAAGTCAACGCCGTGATCGGACGTGCCGGCAAAGTCTGGCAGGACGAATCGTTTGATTGCATCGTGCGGGATGCTTCAGCGCTGGACCGGTTTTCCGCTTACGTTCAAGAAAACCCTGGCAAAGCAAAATTACCTGAAGGGGAATTTCGAGTCGGACAGGGGAGCAGTGTTGGCGAGCCAACCGTAGGACAGGCTTCCAGACTGTCTCAAACTAAAAGAGAAATTGCAAAAGAGTCAGAGACAGGCGCGACGCCTGTCCTACGACGCGACGCGCTGGACTATTTCGTCCGCAAGGTCGGCGCGGAGCGGGCCGTCCAACTTCAGGTCGGCTCGCCGTTCGATTACGAGCGACAGATGAAACTGTTCGTCGTCAACAAAATGCCCGACCCGCGTGAAGCCGGCTACCGCGACGCCCTCATCCACTGGATTGAGCATTTCGTGAAGCTGACCCATGGCAAGGCATTCGTGCTCTTCACCAACTTCAAACTGATGCAGGAGATTGGCGAGCGGATGCAACCGTGGTTCGACAAACTCGGCGTCCAATGCTTTGTGCAAGGCACCGGCACGCCGCGCTCGACGATGCTGGAGAAATTCAAGGCCGACGTGGATTCCGTGTTGTTCGGTACCGACAGCTTTTGGCAGGGCGTGGACGTTCCGGGCGAGGCGTTGAGCAACGTCATCATCACACGACTGCCGTTCGCGGTGCCGGACCATCCGTTGATTGAAGCGCGCATCGAAGCCATCGAAGCGCACGGCGGAAATTCGTTCAATGAATTCTCTCTGCCGGAGGCCATCTTGAAATTCCGTCAGGGCGTGGGGCGGTTGATCCGCGCGAAGACGGACAGCGGTATCGTGGTCGTGCTGGACAACCGGGTCCTCACCAAACGCTATGGCCAGTCGTTTGTCGACGCATTGCCACAGTGCCCGGTCGAAATCGTGTAATTCTGTCGCCCTGACGGCGCATTTTTCCCCACGGCTCACGCCGTGGAAGTAATTTCCAATCAATGTCGTGTGCGGGCACTCCCCTCACCCGGCTAAAGCCACCCTCTCCCCTCATCCGATGAGGGGATAGGGCAGGGTGAGGGGAGCCGTAGGACATTCGACGTTCGGTTTCATTTCGGAAATTTCTTTTGACAGTTGGACTAACTCTCTTCCGCCACACTGTGGCTGACGGCTTGCGCACCCATTGCCAGAATCTGGCTTGCGCATCAGCACCCTACCAGGCGCGGTTGTGACTTGTATTTTTCCGGCTGTTCGGTCAAACTGGCGCCATGTCCGAGATTGTAGAATTTGTTCATCACGGCGCGGCGCAGATCACGCCGAAGATTCTGCGGG
>QHOP01000131.1:2927-11712 GCA_003219345.1 Verrucomicrobiota bacterium | reverse complement strand
TAATCCTGAATACAACATCATTACGGTGGAAGACCCCGTAGAATTCCAAATCCCAGGGATCAATCAGGTGCCGACCAAAAAGGAAATCGGTCTGACGTTCGCCAACGCGTTGCGTTCCATTTTGCGACAGGACCCGGACATCGTCATGATCGGCGAAATCCGCGACCAGGAGACCGCTGAGATCGCCGTCGAAGCCGCGCTCACCGGCCACCAGGTGCTGAGCACCATGCACTGCAATGACGCTCCCGGCGCCATCGCGCGCCTCGACGACATGGGCATCGCGCCTTTCCTGATTTCCTCGTCGGTCATCCTGGCGGCCGCTCAACGGCTCATGCGGCGAGTCTGCTCGGTCTGCAAGGAGCCGGTTACTTATCCGCCCAAGATGTACGAGGATTTGGGCATCGACCCGGCCTTTTTTGAAGGTGTCCCGCTCTACCGTGGCCGGGGCTGTGAGCGCTGCAAAAACACCGGCTACTCCGGCCGCATCGCCATCATCGAGGTGATGACCGTGACCGACGAGATTCGCAAGCTCGTCATCCAGCGGGCCAGCGCGCATGAAATTGGCAAGGTCGCCATCGCGCTCGGCATGCAAACACTGCGCATGGCGGCGCTGAACAAAGTGCGCGAAGGCGCCTCGACGCTCGAACAAACGTTGATCGCCACTGCCAGTTACTAGAGAACCGGTTTCACCAGGCGGGGCGGGCGTCCGTTTCCGGAAAACCGCGCGTCCCTCAACCCCTCCCCTCTCCCCTGCGGAAGGGGAAAGGGTGCCCGCAGGGCGGGTGAGGGGTCCGTGCCGCTGCCTGAGCAGAAAATGATTTTTGGCAGTCGCTATCTGCGCCACGTGATGCGCGAACCGCTTTGACTCGCTCATGCTCGAACTCGAAGAGGCGATAAGCCGCATCCTTTCGGCGGTCCGGCCGCTCGGCCATGAAATGGTGACCCTCCGCGAAGCCGCGGGCCGTGTGCTGGCAGAATCAGTGGCCTCTCCGGTGGATTTGCCAGTCTTCGATAATTCCGCGATGGACGGCTACGGCGTTCGCTCGGCCGATCTGGCGAGCGCGAGCGCGGGTAATCCAAGCGCCCTGCGATTGATCGGGAAAGTAGCCGCCGGGGAAGTTTTCAAAGGCGCGATCGAGGCTGGAACCTGCGTGCGACTGTTCACCGGCTCACCGATGCCGAACGGCGCGGACGCAGTCGTGATGCAGGAAGACGCGCGGCCCGACCCGGCACGGCCCGACCGGCTTTGGTTTCTGGACACAGTCAAGACGGGAGAAAATGTCCGGCTGCGCGGCGAGGACGTGAAGCGCGGCGCGGAACTCGTGCCAGCGGGAAATCGCCTGACCGCCGGCCAAATTGCTTTGCTCGCGGCCGCCGGCGTCAGCGAAATCAAGGCGGCCCGCCGGCCGCGCGTGGCTTTGCTGGCCACCGGCAGCGAACTGGTTGAGAGCGGCCAGCCGCTATCGCCAGGAAAAATTTACGAAAACAACCGCGCCATGATACTGGCGCTGATGAAAAGGAGCGGCGCCATTCCTGAAATTTTTCCGCTCGTGCCGGACACATTGGAGGCGACGCAAGCCGCTCTGGAAAAAGCCGTGAACGAGTGCGACGCAGTGGTGACTTCAGGTGGCGTTTCGGTTGGCGAATACGATTTTGTGAAAACGGCCTTCGAGGCACTGGGCGGCGAGCTGTCGTTTTGGAAGATTTCCATCAAGCCCGGCAAACCGTTCGTTTTCGGGCGCGCTGGAAAGCGTTTTTGGTTCGGCTTGCCCGGCAATCCAGTTTCCGCGCTGGTCACCTTTCTATTGCTGGTTCGGCCAGCGCTGGCTGCAATGCAGGGCGCAACGGAAACTAGCCTGCCGAAATCGACCGGCGTGTTAGCGGAGCCGTTGGCGAATCCCGGCGATCGACGCCATTTTATGCGCGTCGTTGTCGATGAAGTGGGACGCATCCGTTCAGCCGGGACCCAGGCCTCGCACAGTCTCAGTTCACTGGCTGCAGCGAATGGCCTGGTGGACGTGCCACCGCGGACCAGCCTGCCCGCCGGCGCTGCCGTATCGGTGTTGCATTGGGAGTGGTGAAATCGCCGGAGCGCAAGGAGTTGGTGTCAGGCTGGTCCAAACAATCGAGGAGCAGGCGAATCAAAATTTGCGTCGCGGAAACTCCGCCACGGCCGGCGTGGGCTGGGCGTGGGGAGTTTCCGGTGGCGCGGCCACAACAGGCGAAAGGCTGGACTGCCCCAGAACCCTGGCACTCGGGTCACCCAAGAGGCTCGAAGGACTACTCATCGGCCCGCTGACAGAACGCAGAGGATTTAAAACATCGCCGGCGGCTGGCGGAAGCGCGCCCAATCGTTGCGCGGTGACTGGATTCAATGCCTGGCCAGTTGCGTCCACCTGAAGATGGATCGGATCAAAACCTGGCGCCAGCGGATTGATGGCGCCCGGGACAGCCAGAAGTTTCTGGAATTCGTCCGCATGATCTCGACCGCCGCGGCCGCTTGAAAGCGAGTCGCTCAAACCGCGATTGCGAAAATCGCGCAGCCATCCCTGGCTTTGCAAAATACCGGAGAAATCCCCGGGCAGCAAAAATCCGGCCGTCAACGTCCGCGTTGAGTCAAATGGATTATCGAATCTCGAGTTTGCATCTGCCCCCGTCCGGTCGTCCCGGCCTAAACTGGAGCCATAATCCCTTTTCGCGTCGGTCCTGTTCCATTCTCCCGCGGCTTCACGCGCCCGGCCGCGGGACGGGCTTTGGCCGCGATCTTCAAAAAAAATCTCCAGCGCGGTCCTGGGCTTCTTGTCCGACCGGCTGGAGTCCCTGAGGCCGAACATTTCGCCCATCTTCTGATCTCGCTCAAGGTCTTCGGACCGGACGTAGATCCAGTTTTTCTTGCGATCGAACGCCTCCAGCAAACGCGCGTTGAGCGAATAATTCGGGAGTGCGGCGGGCGCGGGGGCGACCAGTGGTTCAACCACGCCGCTGATGGAGTTCCCACGCTCGAGGAATTCAAACGGCCTGGAAAATAACAGACGATCCTGCGGAAGAGCCGTCGGCGCGTCCACAGCTTCGCTCGGGCTGGAGAACTGAATCTTTTCCCGAACCGGGGTCCGATCACCCGCCGCCCCCGAAATGCAAGCCGTCAAGGCCGCCGCCAACCCAACCGCCGCGATCGAATGATTCATCCGAGTTGTCTTCGCGAAGCGCATGTGCAAGATGCTATTTAACCACGATTCGGCCGTTCGTCAAAACAAAGTGTTCACTTCTTTTCGGCTCAGGTGAGCAACCAATTGCCCTCATTCAGCCCTCATTCCGCAACCCGGTATTTTCGCCTTGCATCTGAGCGCCGTTTTTCTACGGTTAAGCTCGAACTTCTGACTCTATGGGAACGCGGGCCAGCGTTTGGCTGTTCGGAGCGGGCCTCACCGTCTGCGTCATAATCTTTTCCTCACGCCAAATCATCCTGTCTGCGGACGTGGATCCCCCGGGCGTCAATCCTGAAAATCAACCGCCGCAGTCGCAGGAGACAAACCAACCCGCATCGTCGGTAAGCCCCGAGGTGATTCAACAGGCTATCCGGCAGCTTCGTCGTGAGATCGAACTCTTCGTCAGGCCACCAGCCGAGCCAGAGCCCGTCACCAACAGCGTTGCCGCTCCTGATCGAACAGAAGCCCTTGAGCAAAGGCTGGGCCTTGTTGAACGGATGCTACAGGCTCAGCGCCAAAGCGAATTGGAAACTGTTCACAGTTCGTATCGCGCGCTCGTCATCGTCGCGGGCATACTGGGTGGGGTGGTCCTCGCGGGTATTCTCTGCGCCGTGGTGGTTCTGACCCGCGCGATGAACCGGCTTTCCGAGCTGGCATTGCGTCTGCCTGTCAGTGGTTGGGCTCCGAGCCAGCACCTTCCCGGTCTGGCGGCAAATCAACTTTTGCCCGGCGCTTTCAGCCAGGCTGAACAGATCAACGCAAAATTCATGGGCACCGTCGAACGGCTTGAAAAACGGATTCTCGAAATGGAACAATTGGGGGGCCAACAGCTGCCGGCGGCGCTTGAAAATCCCGTTCCAACCCACCCATCGCCAACGACCGCCGCAAAGCCAGTGGGCGAGGAGAGCGTGCCGCAATTTTCGGTTTTGATTGGAAGGGGCCAGGCACTGTTGAATCTTGGCCAGGTGGAGGAAGCGCTTCACTGCTTTGACCGGGCCATCACTCTCGATCCGGGAAGCGCTGACGCGCTGATAAAACGAGGAATGGCGCTCGAAAAACTCCATAAGATGGAGCAGGCCCTCGAGAGCTATGATCGCGCGATCGCCGCCGACAGTTCGATGACGCTGGCCTATCTCCACAAAGGGGCGGTTTGCAATCGCCTGCAGCGGTTCCAGGAAGCCCTGGCCTGTTACGAGAAGGCCCTGAAGACGGAACCTATGCCGGCCGCTTTATGACTTGAACACCGGCGGCCATCCAAACACTTCCAACAATCAAGGCGAGGTGGCGGTTTCGTTTTTGAGGCCGGAGTAATTCTTCGGATCGATGCTCCTGAGAGAGTTCACCACTTGCATCGCGACTCGCCGCTCCGGGTCACTCGCCAATTCCGCGAGGGCCGGCAAAGCCGCTTTAGCTTGCGGGCCTATTTCTCCCAGCGCATAGGCTGCGAGCCGGCGAATCTCCGCATCATTGTCTTTCAGGAGAGGAATCAAAGCCGCAACTGCCGGTGCAGCCCCGGGTCCGGCCTTGGCAAGTTCGATACACGCGTTTTCTCGAGCTTCACTGTCCCCACTTTTCAGGGCCTCGGTCATGGCCGACACATCGACTTTCTTGGCTGCGGCATCTTCTTTTGAACAGCCCGAAAGTGCCGCAACCCCCAAAATGCTGAACATTGAAGCGAGAGACACCATGAAAATTTTTTTCATACCAGGCTACTGTACAAGGAAATGGCTGTGTCTTCAACAGTTATCACTGACCATGGAGCTTGAGACGACTGTCACGCCTATGGGGGAAAACTCCGTGCGGATCGTTTTCCTGTCCCTTCGAGTATTTCGTACAGGTGATCGGGGTCGAACGGGCCGAACGATTCTTCCACACCATCAGGCCAGCGCACAGTCACTCGGTCAAGCTTTTGAGCGTTGCCTAAGCCGCAGTGGATCCGCGGGTCGTTGCTCGAACAATAGCTTTGGTTCGGGACGACGTAACGCCAATACGTCCTGCCGTCAGCCTCGATTCTCACGACGGCGTTAATCGAATGGCGATGGTGACGATCCAGGACTTTGAACATGATCCAATGACCGCGCGAACCAACGGTGTTGCGTAACAAGTGCGCGGGGCCATCCCGATTGATGATGACGATATCCTCTCCGCCGTCGTTATCCAGGTCGCCGATAGCCAATCCACGACTGCAGGCGATGAGCGGATCGGCCACGCCTCCCTGCGGCAATATTTCTTCAAACTGTCCGCGGCCCAATCCGCACAGCAAGCTGTTCGGCTCGGCATAAGGGTCATGGGGATCGAGGTCCCGCGCGCCGTATTTCACCCGACCGTTCGCAACGTAAAGATCGAGTTCGCCATCATTGTTAAAGTCTGCGAAGCCCACGCCAAACCCGGTGAACGGAAGGCTTCGGGCGCCGGGGCCTTTGGGGCTGAGTGAATCAACGAAATACCCGTTCGTGTTCGTAAAGAGTCCGTTGCCTTCGCCGACCAGATGGGTGATGAACAAGTCCAGTTGCCCACGCTGCCCGAGGTCCACGGCGGCTACGCCCATGCCGGCTCGGGGCACGCCCAGGGAGTTGACAGCGCAGCCGCGGATCATGGCTTCGTCTTTAAATTCTCCGTTGCCCTGGTTTATCCAAAGTTGGTTGGGCATGGCGTCGTTCGCCACGTAAACGTCCATCCGTCCGTCATTGTTGAAATCCGCGCAAACGACACCGAGTCCGTTGCCATAGGCTTTGTCTAATCCTGCGGAAAGGGTGACGTTTTCAAACGTGCCGTTGCCCCGATTGTGATACAAGGTCGCCATGGCCGGGGCGTGGTAGTTCAAGGGCGAGCAATAGTCCGGCAACCCTCCTCTCGAAAAGCAGTCCACCTCCGTCTCTTTCGACCATTTCAGGTAGTTCACGACGATCAGATCCAGGGCGCCATCTCCATCGTAATCGAAAAAGGCGGCGCTGGTGCTCCAGGAGTTGCATTCGACGCCGGCCTGTTCCGTGACATCGGTAAAAGTGCCGTCCCCGTTGTTTCGGTAAAGAGTGTTTCGACCGAGGTTGGTCACATAGATGTCGATCCACCCATCGCCGTTGTAATCGCCGCAGGCGCATCCCATGCCATATTCGCCATGCCCGCCAACGCCCGCTCGCTCTGTGACGTCTTCGAACCGCCAGTTGCCGAGATTCCGGTAGAGCCTGTTGCCGGGACGGTTCGTAGCGGCCGGATCGAGCGCCCCGCCGTTAACGCAGTAAATATCCAAAAGACCATCGGCATCATAGTCCAGCAGACCAACGCCTCCCGTTTCCATTTCCGGCATGTAAAATCGCTTTTTGTGTCCGGAAAAATGGCGGAAATCAAAATGGGCTTTGGCAGCCACTTCTTCAAACCAAGGAGTGGCGGGCTGGCGATCGGCGAGTTGAGGGTTCTTTGTTCCGACTGATGCCGACGGAGACGGAGACTTCGAACACCCGGCGATCCCCAGGCTTAACAGCGCGGCGACCAGGCCGGCACAGAAGATTTGCCGGAACATCGAAAGGAAATGTTGCAAGGCGGCGCTGACAAGCCCAGACAAGATTACTTTGCCGGCCACGGTGAGTTCCCGGATTGACCAAACTTCCGCAGTGCGACTTCCAACTCGACTAGTTCAGGCGCTTTGGGTGAGAGTTTTCTCAGTATTTCTATTGCGGCCGCTGCCTCTCTGGCTTGGCCAAGGCGGAGGCACAGGTCGGCCAGGCGTACATACGCAGGCGTCAGCGCTGGATTCAGCTCGATGGCCTTCCTATAGTGTTCCGTTGCTTCTCCCGCGCGCTGCAAATTCCACAAGCAAACATTCCCCATCTCGAGCTGTATCTCCGCATTTTGTGGATCGCAGCGGTAGGCGGATTCCAGCGCCGAAAGCGCCTCAACGTCATGTTCGGCAGCCAGAAGCGCATTGGCTTTTGCCAGATATGACTGCGCCAGATTCGGCCCCAGCTCAATCGCTCGCGCCGCATAACGCAGCGCTTCTTCATTCAACCTCAGGTCTGCGTAGCTATATGAAATTGTGATATAGGCCGGCAAAAAGCGATTGTCCTTCTCGATGACTTTCAACAAAAGTTGGCGCGCTTTGTCCGGCTGGCCAGACCGATTGCAGGCAATGGCCAAAGCGTTGACAAGAGTGAGATTCTCCGGTTGATAAACAAGGGCCTCGGAAAGTATCTCTACTGCCTTGTCCGGCCTGCCTTTTTGCCCATACTCATTGGCCGCGTCCATTTGGTCCTGAAGCAACCTGCCATGCTTTGGCGCCGTGACCGACCACGCATCGTCCATTGGGGAATCTCCCTGGCTGACCCCAAGGGCCAATTCCAGTTTGGCATCTTCCAAACGGCCCAAACCGCGATAAGCCAAACCCAGCAAGTAGTGCGGTCTCTTTGCGTCCGAGCTTGACTCGACCGCCTTTGCCAGCAGTTTCGCCGCTTCGGCGTAGTTGCCCTGACGTAATTTCACGTCGCCCAGGCCGGCGTATCCGTGCCACTGCCGGGGCGCCAACACAATGAGGCGTTGAAACGCAGGTCCCGCTTCCTCTATCATTCCGGCCCGCAACAACGCCTCCCCGAAATGGTAGTATCCCTGCGGGAAATCAGGAAACTGTGTTGTGACTTTTCGTAACATGCTCAACGCTGTGTCCAAATCTCCAATTTCCTGTGTCGCGATAGACGCGTAGAGCCGGGCGAGTGGTTCGCCCGGTTTGAGCTTCGCCGAGTTCTGAAAGGCGATTCGTGCCTCCGGCCAGAGCGAGTTGGCAGCATAAACTATCCCCAGCGTTGCTTGACGATTGGGATCATTCGGCGTGGCGCGAACCCAGTCGATTTCCTTTGTTAGATACGCGCGCAATTGCGGTTCAAGCTTCGCCAAGTCACTCGGCACCGGGACCTCCAACGGCGGGCCGCTGGATTTCGAATACAGAAGGGCCAGGACCAGAATAAAGACGGCGGAAAATGCGGCCGAGACGACCCATGGCGCCCTGACGCCGGGTATCCAGCGCCGAGGCCGAACCACGAATCGGCCGGTTGAATTCCCCGGTTTCGGGAGCCGCTTATCGATTTGCCATTCCGGTTTCACCAAACGGTCTGCGACATGAGTTGCGCTGAAAATCAATCCGTGTGAACCAGGCAGAACCAAATGTGATTCAGCTTTTGTAATTCGCAAGGTGCTGCAGTCAATTCCGTCTGGCGCGCTCCAATAAAAATGGCTCGTCCGATTGACGAGCCATTTGAAGCCGGGAAAAGATTCGCAGTTAAACCTAATATCGTTGAGCGTTTCTCTCTTTAAAAGACGCGTGGTCCTGCATCCAATCGACGTCAGGGTTTTTCGGCGACGCGACTCCTAAATTAAGCGGTTGACCAGCTTTGAGGTTGGGCGTGGTACGGCCATCCAGCCATTTGTGAATTTCTGAATGTCCGTCTGCAAAGGAAAAGCCGGCTGCCCGATTATGATAACTGGCTGGATAGTCCACAATCGTATAGGATCCCGGCGACATCGGATCGTAGCCGGTCATGTCAACCGCAAACCACCCATCATTGATGCTATCCTCCCGTTCATCATGACAA
>QHOP01000131.1:0-2899 GCA_003219345.1 Verrucomicrobiota bacterium | reverse complement strand
ACATAGCCATTCATTGAAAGGCTGCGGACTCGCGGCACCCCAGTCCGGCCGCGGCTCAGCGCTTTGTCCGCCGGACACTTAAAGACGGCTGCGGAGTGCCCGATGTACGGAGACAGCGGCGAAAGCTGGGTCAGGATTACGGTATTGGTGTCGGAAGCCCCCCCCGGTGCACCAAAGCTCGTGCCTCCACTGAAGTCCAGCCATCCAAGCACCCAAGTCTTGTTTGAATTTGAGAGAGTTGAAACACCGCCGCCATCCAGATTTCCAACCAGTTTACCATTGTTGTCATCTGTATACATCCACCAGCCGAGACCAATTTGATGTCCGCTGTTCATGCACATAATGCCCGTCGCCTTCGTCTTGGCCTTCGCCAACGCTGGCAACAGAAGTCCCGCCAAAATTGCTATGATGGCGATGACTACCAACAGCTCGATCAGGGTGAATGCCCTCTGGGGACGTCCTTTTCCACGCGGGAAACTGCACTTGCCAAAAAAGAAGTCTTTCATAAACGTTTCGCGACTTTTCACTTCGCCATTCGGGTTACTGGTGCGGAAAGCTAACATTTGGCCTGGCCGCCGTCAATATTTTCGTTCGCGGCCTTTCGACGCAGGCAAAAGCCAGTTCGGCTCCCAGGCCTTGAGATGTGCGCAAATCACCACACCATTCACACTTGGACACTTGGTTTCCATACCAGGCTGCATTTAATTTTATCTCACAATCTCCCGGTTGAAAACTGTGCGTCTGACTGCACACGCCGCATCAGTAGCTTGAACGATCCTTCAGCCACTTCAAATCGACGCCCTTGTCCCTCGGCGACGCGCGGATGTCGGCGTTCTTAACAGTGATCGCCGGGTCTCTCCACCGCTTAATCTCCGAGTGGCCGTCTGCGTAGGCCATGCCATTGGCACCGTTGTGATACGTAGCTGGAATGTCCACCCAAGTCGCGGTGGCCGGATCACAAACAAACCAGCCGTCATTGATGCTGGTCGGGTTCTCGTCCAAAGTCACCCAGGTCTCGCTCGGCGTGAGGATGCTCGAGTACGTGCGGAAATTGCGGTAGTACGGCGGCGCGCCCGTGGTATGGTCCGGGTTCCAGGCATTGATAGGATTCATCCAGCAATTCATGGACATGCTGCGGATCGTGGGTGGGCCGCCTTTATTTCCATAAGGGTCCCGGGTGGTCTTGTGATCGGCCGGACATTTGTACACCGCCAGGCTCTTGACATAAGGGTAAAGCAAGGAATCCTGGATCAGAACGTAATTGGTCGGGGTGGTGGTGCTATCCCTTGGATTCATCGACCCCATGCACCACTGGTTAAGCGGGTAGTTTTTAGTCGGACTGACAGTCGTGACCAATGAATCCAATCCAGCCGATCGAACCAGCTTATCATTGAAATCACTCGCGTAAAGGTTCCAAGCGAGCATCAGTTGTTTGCTGTTGCTCAAGCACATGATCCCTTGCGCTTTGGTCTTGGCCTTGGACAATGCGGGCAAAAGTAACGCTGCCAGGATTGCGATGATGGCGATGACCACCAGAAGTTCGATCAGCGTAAAAGCACGCGTGGCGGATGCCTGTCTCCCGCGTGAAGGTCGGAGGACAGCGAAATGATTTGTCATAGAACAGATTTTTGACTTCGTCGTTTGGGAATTTGCCAGGTTCGCGTGTGTTTCCCCCATCGTCAATGTTTTGCTTTTGTTGCTCGGTCTGTGTGATTCCGTCAAATCAAGCTCATACGCGCCGCGCTTTGAACCAACATTGCAGAAAATGGCCTCGGTGGAAAGTGTGCGTTTCGCTGCACACGTTGAGCCTCTTTGGTGGAAAGTGCTCCCACAATCAAAGCTCAGGAATCCGACTGGCGATGCGGACTGATTCGATTCTTCAGACAGTAGGCAGCATTGGCCGCGTATTTTTCCGCAGAAATTTTCAATTGTTCTCGTTCCGCAACTGTCAAGGCGCGGACAACTTTGGCTGGTGAACCCAGGACCAGCGATTCAGGGGGAATTCCCTTTCCTTGCGTCACCAGGGCGTTGGCGCCAATGAGACTTCGTTCGCCGATCACGGCGCCATCCAGAATGATTGCTCCCATGCCGATCAGCACCTCGTCGCCGACCGTGCACGCGTGCACGATGGCCGAGTGCCCCACGGTCACGTAGTCGCCCACCACGCACGGATAGTCGTCCGCCAGGTGCAACACCGCATTGTCCTGAATATTTGTGTGATGCCCGACGACAATGCGATTGATATCGGCGCGGAGAACTGCGTTGTACCAGACACTCGAATGATCCCCAATGGTAACATCACCGACGACCACCGCTCCGCGTGCGAGGTAAACGTTTTGTCCGATCGTCGGCTTTTTTCGGAGGAATGTTTCGAGCTGCTCGGTTACGTTAGCCACGATGATCGGTTAAAACAGGAACGAAAATAATTGCCAGCAAAAAACCCGCCGGACTTGCGTCCAGGCGGGCTTCTGCTCAGTTCCTCCGCGTAATGCTCATTCTCAACTTGGCTGCTGAGTTCGACTCCCGGGGTTGTTTTTTATTCACGACGGTTGTATAAGTTGGCTGTGGTCAGACAAGTTCCATGAAAGCCGGACAAGTCCATTTGCACCGCCCAAGCCGGCTGCGTCAGCGCCTGCCCCTCTCGTTCAAAGAGCTGACACCCACCAAGGCCTTCAATCCGCGCACTTTTTTTTATGAGATGGTGTGGAAGGTCCTGCTCGTGCGCCGCAAGGGACGGAACAAGAGACCTGTTTTCCCGAAATTGAACGCGGGGCAGGTCGCGCTGACCTGGATCGGCCATGCGTCCTTCCTGATTCAATTCCATGATCTGAACGTTCTCGTTGACCCTAATTTCGCCAACTGGCTGTTCCTTTTGAAGCGTTTGAAACGCGCGGGGCTG
>QHOP01000130.1 GCA_003219345.1 Verrucomicrobiota bacterium | reverse complement strand
AAAGCGGCGGCTCAGTCAAAAGCGGTGCCCAGCTTTTCGCTCCGTGAGATGACCCCGGCCCACAAATCTCCGCGGCACTTTAACGAAAAAGTTTCAGCTTCACATTCGAAATGGCACCAAGGCCGCTTAACTTTTGGAAACCTGCCGAAACTTGACCACCGCCAACGAGATGAGCTACTTTTCGGCCCGGCGAGACCCGTATGCGAATCCCCATTTCTATTCCCGGTGAACGCTTTTTTCATTGCCTGGCCTCGTCCTCCTTTTGCCTGGCGCTGACGATCCTTCTGAGCGGCATCCTGTTTCCAGGTCGAATGCTGGCCCAGATCAGCGTCTGGACGCAGCACAACGACAACGCGCGCACAGGACAGAACACCAACGAAACGGCTCTAACGCTCTCCAACGTCAACACGAACACGTTCGGCAGGCTGTTCACGCATCAGGTCGATGGATATGTTTACGCCCAACCCCTTTGCGTTCCCAATGTGACGATCCCGAATAAAGGCACGCACAACGTCATCTTTGTCGCCACGGAACACGACAGCGTTTACGCCTTCGACGCCGACAGCGGCACTGGCACAAACTCGGCGCCGTTGTGGCAGGTCAGCTTTCTCAATCCGGGCGCCGGGATCACAACCGTCCCAACCGTGGACGTCAATTCGACCGACATTGTGCCGGAAATCGGGATCACCAGCACGCCGGTGATCGACACCAACACCGGAACCATTTACCTGGAGGCGAAAACGAAAGAACCGGGAAGTGTTTATCGTCATCGGCTGCACGCGCTGGACATCACCAGTGGCGCGGAGCGAACCGGCAGTCCGGTCCTGATTCAGGCGACGGTGCCAGGGACAGGAGATGGAAGCAGCGGCGGCCAAGTGCCTTTCAATGGGTTGCGGCAGATGAACCGGCCCGGTCTGCTGCTGCTCAACGGCGTGGTTTACATCGCCTACGCCTCACACGGCGACAATGGCCCCTACCACGGCTGGGTGCTCGGCTACAACGCGCAAACGCTGCAGCAGGTTGGCGTGTATAACACCTCTCCCAATCACGATCCGGTATCGAACAGTGGTGGCTTGAGCGGCATCTGGCAGGGAGGCGGAGGCCCCGCGGCAGACGCCAACGGCAATATTTATTTTGAGACGGGCAATGGCACGTTCAAGACGAACTACGCAAACCCGAACAGTTTGAGTCTGGGCGACAGCTTTATCAAAGTCGCCACCACCAATACTTCTCCCAACAACCTGCTGGTGATGCTTGACTACTTCACGCCATTTAATCAAGCCGACCTCAATTCTATAGACAACGATCTCGGCTCAGGGGGACCAGTGGTGCTGCCGGATGCGGTGGGTAGCGCAGCTCATCCCCACTTGTTGATTGGGTCAGGCAAAGAAGGGAGGATTTACCTGTTGGACCGCGACAACCTGGGTCATTTCAATTCGGTGAACGACAGCCAGATCGTGCAATCGATTTCCGGCGCCATCGGGCACCAGTTTGGATTGCCGGCTTATTTCAATCGCCGCATCTATTTCCAGGCCGACAGCGATCATCTAAAGGCGTTTCGTTTCTCCAACGGCGTGTTGATCACGACGCCGGAAAGCCAGGCGACAACGCCGGCCTTTGGATACCTGGGATCGACTCCAAGCATCTCGGCCAACGGGACGAACAACGCGATCGTGTGGGTTTTGCAGAACGACGCTTTCGCGAGCAGTGGCCCCAGCATCTTGCACGCTTACAACGCCACCAACCTCGCCCAGGAACTGTACAACAGCAGCCAGGCGGGCAGCCGCGATCAGGCGGGCGGCGCAGTCAAATTCAGCCTGCCGACGGTGGCCAACGGCAAAGTTTACGTCGGCTCGCAGTACAGCGTCTCAGCATTCGGCTTGGCCGGTGGACGGACGGCAACACCGACGATTTCACCCACCGGTGGAGTGTTCACGAATTCCGTTTCGGTCACGATCTCGACCACGACGCCCGGCGCTTCCATCTATTACACTCTGGATGGCTCGACGCCGTCGAGTGCCTCCACAGTTTACACCGGCCCGTTCACGATGACCAACTCGGGCGTAGTCAAGGCCATCGCCACCAAGACCGGACTGGTGGACAGCGCGATGGTGACGGCTACTTTCCTGAACAGTCTGGCCGTGGGCAAAGGAACCGGATTGACCGGACGTTACTGGTCCAATCAATTGAAGACGACCAACGGGACGCCGACCCTGGTGCGCCTTGATCCGACCGTGAACTTCGATTGGGGCGACGGATCACCGGCCCCGAGCATCAGCACGAATAGTTTTACCGCCCTCTGGACCGGCCAGGTGCAGCCTCAGTTGTCCGAAACGTACACCTTTTACACATTCACCGACGATGGTGTGCGTTTGTGGGTGAACAACCAGCTCATCATCGATCAATGGATCGACCAACCACCGACCGAATGGACCGGGACGATTGCGCTCAACGCCGGCCAGCGCTACGACATCAGAATGGTCTATTACGAAAACGCCGGCGGCGCAGTGGCGACACTGTCCTGGAGCGGTCCATCCACGGCCAAGGCCATCATCCCGCAAAGCCAACTTTATCCGACCAACGATGCCCCTCCAATTGTCACGCTGACCAGCCCGGCCAACGGCGCGGTTTATACGGCTGATTCCGCCGCCGTTTTCGTCAGCGCCAACGCCAGCGATCCGGATGGCAGCGTCAGCAAAGTCGAATTCCATTTGGGCGCCAAACTCATGACGCTGACCAACAGCCCTTATACATTCACCTGGACCAAAATCGGGCCGGGCAATTACACCCTGACCGCCGTCGCCACGGACAACGGCGGAATCGTGGCCACATCTGCACCGGTGAACCTCACAGTCAACGCCGCTTACAACGTCGGTTACGGCCTGACCAACCGGCCCGCGGGCACAGCGTTCCTGAACATGCCCAGGACGCTCAACGGCGCGTTGCCGTTGCTGCTATCGCAAACCGGCGCTTTCATGGACACGCCGACGCTCGCGCACGCCAACGGTTTGATTACTTACACTGTCAATACGCCGTTATGGTCGGACGATGCCTTCAAGACGCGCTGGTTTTCCGTGCCCAACGAGGGAGCGCCCTTCACGCAAAGCGAACAAATCGGATTCGCGACAAACGGCGAGTGGACGTTCCCTGCCGGAAGCGTTTTCGTGAAACACTTCGAACTGGCAACCAACGATCTGGACCAGACGATGCGGAGGCGGTTGGAAACGCGCCTGCTGGTGCGCGATACCAACGGCGCGGTTTACGGCGTGACTTACAAATGGCGACCGCCCGCGCCGGACTACACGGACGCCGTTTTGCTGACCAACAGCCTGAGCGAGGACATCGTTATCCAGACCGCGAGCGGGACCCGCACGCAGACCTGGTATTATCCCAGCTCGCAGGATTGCCTCACCTGCCACACGCCGTCCTCCGGCTATGTCCTCGGTGTGAAGACGCGCCAGTTGAACAGGAATTTCCTGTATCCCGACTCCGGCCGCACGGACAATCAACTTCGCACGCTCAATCAGCTTGGCCTCTTTTATCAGTCAATCACCAACGAGTTTGACATCACAAACTATCCGCGCCTGGTCGCGCTGACGAACACCAGCGCGACGCTCGAAGATCGAGCGCGTTCCTACATCGACGCCAATTGCGCCCAGTGCCACCGCCCCGGCGGCCCGCAAACCACGTTCGACGCGCGTTACGACACGCCCTTGACGAATCAGAACATCATCAACGGCATCCTGGCAAAAGGGGACCTGGGCTACGACAATGCTCGTGTCGTCGTTCCCAAGGAAGTCCTGCGCTCGGTGCTCTACGACCGCATGAACACTACGGATCGGCTCATTAAGATGCCCACACTGGCGCGCAATCTCCTCGACACAAACGCGGCCATAACCATCGCAGACTGGATCAACAGTCTGCCCGGCGTGCCCGCGCTCGATCCGCCGACCATCCAACCGCCGGGCGGCACGGGCGTCGGCTCGTTGACCGTCACGATTCAACACACGGATGCGTCGGCGCGGTTGTATTTCACGTTGGATGGCTCGTTGCCCACCACCAACTCGACGCTCTACGCCGGGCCCATCACGCTGACGAACAGCGTGACGGTGAGGGCCAAGGCGTTTGAGGCCGGGTTCAACGACAGCGTCGCCGCCACGGCCACCTTCACGATCCGTCCGCCCGTGCAATTCGGGTCGTGGTCGTTCAATGCCAACGGCCAGTTCCAGATTCAGTTGCAGGGTCTGGCCGGCAAGACCTATGTCTTCCAGTCGTCCGCCAATCTGACCGACTGGGTCTCGCTCAGCACGAACGTGGCACCCGCCGGCCTGTTCCAATTTGTCGATCTCTCGTCCACGAATTTTCCGTATCAGTTCTACCGCGCCATCGAGGAGCCATAGCCTCGCCTTTTGCTTTGACAGCGCCGCGCTTTGGCGATGCAATTCGCTCATTCAATTCAACCCGCAGGACAAATTATGACGAAATCAATTCTTTGCGTTGTTTTGACCTCCATGCTCATACCCGCGACCGTTTCCGCCGGAAAAATTCCTGACGACTACAAGATCGGCGGTTTCGCGCTCGGCTGCCAGGCCTACACCTTCAACCGGTTCAGCGTGTTCGAGGCCATCGAGAAGACCGCGCAGGCCGGCGGCAGGGTCATCGAGTTTTTTCCCGGCCAAAAGCTCAGTGCCGACCAACCTGACGTGAAGTGGGACCACAACGCCTCCGACGACATCATCGAAAAAGTAAAGGCCAAGCTGGCCCAGCATTACATCAAGGCGGTGAACTACGGCGTCGTCGGCATTCCGAAAGACGAGGCGCAAGCGCGTAAGGTGTTTGAGTTCGCAAAAAAACTCGGCCTTTATGGCATCACGACGGAATCGGTCGAGTCCATCGACACCATCGAAAAGCTGGTCAAGGAATACGACATCCGCGTCGGGTTCCACGACCATCCCAAGCGGGCAAACGATTCGGGTTACAAGATGTGGGACCCGAATTACGTCCTCTCCGTCGTGAAGAACCGCGACCATCGGATCGGCTCCTGCGCGGACACCGGGCATTGGGTGCGCTCCGGCCTCAAGCCGGTGGAGTGTTTGCGCATTCTCAAAGGCCGCATCATCAGCAGTCACCTCAAGGACCTGAACGAATTCGGCAAGCCCGAAGCGCACGACTTGCCTTATGGCGCCGGCGTTTCGGAGGTTCCTGCCATTCTCAACGAGCTGAAACGCCAGCACTTTCAAGGTAACATCTCCATCGAATACGAACACAACTGGGAGCATTCGGTGCCCGAAGTGGCCCAATGCATCGGCTTCGTCCGCGGCTACGAGGCGGCGAACAAATAGACAGAAAACTTTCTTCCTGACCGCCCGCCACGATCCGGCCGCCGAAGTTTTGAATTCAGCGCGTGAATTTCACGCGGAATGCGTGGAATTCACGCTTCCAACGAGAACTCTGTCGGCCAGGTTCTAAGTACTTCGCCGAATCCGCAGTTTGGCATCCCTGCTGCTTGCCTGCTTTCAGCCGTAAGTTTGGGCACCTTGAGTATGAAAAGCTGGCGTAGCTTAGACGCGTTAGTCGTAATCGGTAAATTGCTCACTGCTTTTGCGCCGATGATCCAGGCCCAAAATGTACTCACTAATGGTAGCTTTGAGATTTCGGTCCCTCCTTCGCGCGCACTTAGCCTTAGGCCAGGCAGTACGAACCTTCCGGGTTGGAGCATTGGAGTCACGAGCAGTCTTGATCTCGTTCGAGCCCCAGTGCCTGGATGGTCTTTCACCGCAGCCCAGGGGCAACAATGGGTCGATTTTAACGGCATGGGCGTAACGCTCTCGCAGTCATTTCCAACGGTAGCTGGCGAGACGTACGAGACTCGGTTTACCGTTGGGAGGTTTCAAAGTTCGCTTCCATATCGCCTCCAGGTGACCGTTCTCACCGATAGCGGCGGTGTTCTGACGAATCTTGAGGCAGTGATTCCTCTGACAACCGGATGGGCTGAAGCGACCGCGTTCCGGTTTGTGGCGACCACACCGACATCAACGATTCGGTTCACTGATACCACTGGAACTGGCAATTACGATCTGACGCTCGACGACGTCTCCGTTGAGCGCGTCACGCCGCGTTTGTCCATTGAGTGTTCCCATGTACGTATTTGCTGGGACTCGCTGACTAATCATACCTACCAGCTTCAGTATCGGTCAGAGTTGACTACCAATGCATGGACTGATTTGGGTACTCCTATCGCGGGAATTGGAGCGACCGATTGCACGGTGCAGCCGCTTGTCGAGCCACGAAGATTTTACCGGATTGTCAGGTTGCCATGAAACTGCCGGCTAACCTAGATTTATCCGGTTGAATCGACTGCGTCACTTTTACGAATACTCAGGACACAATACCTTTTCTGGATCCGGCATTTGCTTCACCACGACGCTTTTATCGCGCGGTCTCTCCGTAAACCGGCTGGTTGGAGCGCGGCATTTATGCCGGTTCAACCGCGATGCGGCGAAGCGTTCGGACCGCGAAGCGGCATAAATGCCGCGCTCCGGTTCAAGGGCTCAAACTTCTGAGAAACTCTTCGTGATCAGCTGCCGCTGCGCGGTTCAGGGCGCCGCCGTCCGCACGCGGAAGAATTGGCCGGTGAGGTTCGTGTAGGGCGTGAACCATTCCGTTTGTGGAAAACGACCGGCCAGATTCGTGATCACGGTCAGAGGCGACGCCACGTTTGTTCCCTCCATCACCTCGTAAGTTCTATTGGTCAAACCGGGCCAGCTCAGACGCGCCTGTTTTTCATTCCACGGCGAGAGGTCAAGTTCGAACGGCGCCTCCGCGACGTTCGGATCGGTTCCCATCAGTTGTTCGCGAGCGTTGTTGTAGCCGTCCCCATCCGGGTCGTCTTGCGGCCCGAACGCCAGCGTCGCGCCAAAATGCGCTCGTTCCCAGTCGTCATCGAGGCCGTCATGGTCGGTGTCGGTGATGGCCACGCCGTCGATGATGAGCTGAATGCTTTGGACGTTGCCGGTGTTGAGCGGTTCCTCATCACTGATAAAAACCGTCCATGCGCCGGCGCTGCTTTCACCGAAGTGGTGTGTGGAATAATAAGTCCAGTCCGTCGGACCAGCAGTGTCGTCGAGATTGAGCTGCTGGAGCACGCTGCGCGTGCCTTGCGGCGAGAGGAGCGTGATGCGCAGGTCGCCGCGACGCGGGTGATCGGTCTGCACGCGCACACCGACATGCTCGCAGATCAGCGTGTTGGTGACGTTGAAGGAATAACTCGCGGCGTTGAGCTGGATTTGCGCCTGCGCCGTGCCCGTCGTCTGCAAATAGCTGCGCAGCGCCTCGCCTGAATTTTGATCGATCATCACGGCCGGAATGGGAACAAAATCCGTCCCACCCATGGGGATCCGTTCGGTGCCGTTTGTGTTGTAAACGACAGCAAAGGCCGCGCCGGCATCCGCGGCAAATTGGATTTTTTCTGAGAAGACATTGACCCCGCGCCGGATCAATGCGGCCTTGCCGCTCAGGCTGGCCATGATCGTGTTCGTAGCCAGCCCGACGTCAACCAGCGGCAGGGCGGCGGTCGGAACATCGGCGTGCGGCCCGGTGTCGGGAGTAGAGGGGATGGATTGCAGACTGGCGGGCACGTTCGTCCCCGTAATCAACACACGCAGTGCGTCATCAGGAATCGGTTGAACGTTGTTCGCGGCGAACGTGACTGTGATTGCGGCGGGACGGCTCACCCACGTCCGCGCGAGCGCCACGGCCTGCCCTGCGTCGGGCACGCCAAAACCGACGTTGTGACTCACGCGAAACCCGGCGCCGTTGGTTTTCAGATCCGGATCGGCCAGATCGAAATGGCGCGCGGAGAGAATCAAAATGTGTTGAACATCGCGCCAGGTCAGCTTCGGATTCGCCGAGAGCATCAACGCGACCACACCGCTGATCTGCGGAGCCGAGAACGAAGTGCCGAAGATGCTCGTCGAAAACACGTAGTCAGGATCGGCGAAATCGTCGCCGAAACCGCTGGGATTGTATCCGGAGGCGCCCTGCCGATCGGTGCTGAAGATGCCGATGTCATCGTCGCCGCCGGGCGCTGCGACCAACAGACACGCGCCCGGATTGCTGTAGCTTGCCGCGCGTCCGCTTCGCCGAACCGAAGCCACGCAAATCACGCGCGGATCGTTGGCATATCCGTCGTCATCCGCGTTCATGGCGTTGTCCCGCCCGTTGCCGGCGGAGCGGACCATGACGACACCGCGGCCTTCGCGGCCGAACGCAACGGCGTTGGAGATGCCGATGCTTTCCAGGGCGGCGGGCGACAACTGC
>QHOP01000129.1 GCA_003219345.1 Verrucomicrobiota bacterium | reverse complement strand
GAGGCCCAGCTTACTGTCAATGGGCTTCCGGTCATTACTATGCAGCCCTCCAGTCAAACCGCTCGCAGAGGCGGAAAGGCGACGTTCTCGGTGGCCGCTGCTGGCACCGCTCCTCTATCTTATCAATGGCAAAAGAACGAGACGAATATCATTGGCGCAACTCCGGCCAGCCTGACTTTAAGCGATGTGCAGACAGTAGACATCGGCGCTTACCGTGTGATCGTGGCTAATCTCTTCGGTTCTGCGACCAGTGTCGTTGCCAATCTCACGATCAGTCTCCCGCCCACTCTTATTTCCCAGCCTCAGTCCCAAACTGTAGCCGCAGGAGCAAATGCCACCTTTACCGTGGCGGCGACAGGCGACCCGCCCCTCACTTATCAATGGCTTTTCGAAGGCGCGCCGATCGCTGGAGCAACTGATGCGAGCCTGACTTTAACCAACGTACAAGCCTTCGACGCAGGCAATTATGCCCTACTCGTCAGCAATCCGGGCGGGTCAGTCATCAGTTCCAACGCCGTGCTGACGGTCATTTCTCCTCCGGTCATCTTTCTGCAGCCTCAGAGTGTAAACGTCGAACCTGGCGAGACTGCGTTCTTCCTCGTCGGAGCCGCAGGCAGCAACCCGCTTTCCTATCAATGGCGGAAATACGACACCAATCTCCCAGGTGCCAACGCCTCCACCTTGCAGTTAACCAATGTTCAAACTTCTGACGCAGGGCCTTACACCGTCGTCATCTCGAACTCTCTTGGTTCGGTAACCAGCGATGTGGCGTGGTTGACAGTGGGCAGTGCCAGCCTGACTATTTCCATCACCGTCTCCAACAACGTGGCCAGCCTGGGCTGGAATGCGCTCGCCGGCCGCAGCTACCAGTTGGAATACAAAAATGACCTCGCCGCAAACGCCTGGAGTAACTTGCCTCCGATGATAACGGCTACCGGTTCAAATGTTGCGGTAAGTGATTTCATCGGCAACTCGCAGCGCCGATTCTATCGGGTCTTGCTCCTGCCCCAGACGAACGCGCCACCCCAAATCGTCGTTCAACCTGTTAGCCAAGCCGTGTCCGCTGGCGCCAACGTCGCCTTTTCCGTTACCGCAACCGGCAGTCAGCCGCTCCATCACCAGTGGCAAATGAACGGGAACGACCTGCCCGGCGCTACGGCCGCAATCCTGTCCTTACAGAATGTTCAGTTTACCGATACCGGCGTCTATAGCGTGGTGGTCAGCAATTTCGTTGATTCGGTGATGAGCGATGCAGCGTTTTTGTTCGTTCAGTGAGTTGGCGGCCAGGGCGCGGCAAAGAAGCTGGTTTGCGTTGCTTCAACGAATTACAAATGGTCGATGATCGGTCCTAACCAACTCGAGACCGCGCGGCTTGAATCCTGTCCGCAACGTGAACGTGTCCCAGCCCAGACCCAATCGTTGACGCGGAAGTGGAGCCGGGGCGCTTTGCTCGCGGGTCTGTTCCTGGTTGGGTGCAACCGAAGAGAAAGTGAGCAGCAAAGCCGGGTCCACTCGGACGTTGTGGTTTACTCCAGTGTCGACGACGCTTACGCGCGTCCGTTATGTGAACGATTTTCGCAGGTGACCAAGATCAAGGTCAGGCTGGTTCTCGATACAGAGGAGACGAAAAGCACGGGTTTGCTGAACCGGTTGATTGCCGAAAAGACCAGACCCCAAGCCGACGTCTTTTGGAGCGGCGATCCAGTCCGAGCTGCGGTTCTTCAACGCAAGGGCATTTCCGCTCCTTACCTCTCACCTCAGGCTCGGGGCTTGCCCGCCGGCATCTCGGATCCCCAGGGGCAGTTCACCGCATTCTCGGCGCGGATGCGGGTCATTATTTTCAATCAAAAGCTGTTGGAGGGGAAGAAAGCTCCAGCCTCAATATTCGATCTGATTGCCCCCAGGTTTCGGGGCAAGGCTTGTCTCGCGAATCCCCTCTTTGGGACGACTTCGATGCACGCTGCTGCGCTGTTCCAGGTGCTGGGCCAGGAGAAGGCGAAAGAGTTTTTTCAGCGTTTGACTGAAAACAAGGTCAAAATGCTGTCCAGCAACGGGGAGGTCCGCCGGCGAGTTGTGGCAGGAGATTTTGAGATCGGTTTGACTGACAGCGATGATGCGAACGTGGCGCTCAAGGAGGGCGCGCCGATTGGTTTCGTTCTGCCGGACCAGGATGGGATGGGGACCTTGCTGGTGCCCAACGCGGTAGTGCTGATCGCAGGGGGGCCCAACGCCGAAAACGCAAAACGATTCATCGATTTTCTGCTGTCGCCGGAATCGGAACAATGGCTGGCGGAGAGTGAGGCGGCGCAGATGGCGCTGCGGGGGGAAATCGCACCGCCGAAATTCTTTGGCCGGCCACTGGGCGAAATCCGGTTGATGAAAGCGGATGTTGCGCCGATGGCGGCCCAACTCGAAGAACTCGCGCAGGGCTTCCTGGAGGAATGGGTTCAGCAACAAATGGGTTTGGCGGCGGAGAGAAGGCCGAGCCGCTGATGTTTGAACCTCTTCTCGGGAAATGAGATTAGCCAGTCTTTCCGCGAAAGTGCGCCAAGCAATCGATTGGCGGCTTCCGGTGACCGCCGCCATTCTGAGCGCAGCCTTTCTGCCGATCCTATGGTCGGTAATTTCAAGTCTCAAGGCAGAGTCGCTTCCAGAAATGCTGGGAATGCTGCACGGGCCTTTCCTTGGTGCGCTCAGGAGAAGTCTTATATTGATGACAGCAGTTGTGGCCGGTTCGCTTGCCGTGGGCTGGCCGGGCGGGACGCTCCTGGGACTCGTTGAATTTCCCGGGCGGCGCGTCTTGCTGGCGAGCCTGGCGGTGCCGCTGTTCACTCCGTCATTTCTTTGGGCGATCGGATTGTCCTCCTTTCGCCCTTTCCTGGCCTACCGCCACCAATGGTGGCTCGACGGCTTTCCCGGAGCGTTTCTGACGGGAGTCGTTCAGACTTTCCCCCTGGTGGTGTTTGCCGCGCTTTTAGGCGCCCGGACGTTGCCTGCTTCGCTGTTGGAGGCAGCCCAATTGGCCGGAGGGTTCTGGGGCTTCTTCAAAGCCAGCTCGCGCTTCTCTCTTCCCGCCGGTTTAGGCGCGTCGGTATTAGGGGGCGTTCTGGCATTAGCGGATCCGGGTCCGGCTCAGATCATGGGTTACCACGGGATTGCCAGCGAGATCCTCATTGCTTTTTCAGCCCGTTATGATGCGGGTTTGGCAGCTCGCAAGGCTTTGTTAATGACGATGGTGCTGCTGCCAGTCGTGTTGGCGGTCTCATGGAAGGTCTCGCTCTGGAGCGAGGCGCGCCTGTTGGGCCGCGAAATGCGAAAGGCAAACCGCAGGTTTGAAGGCATTCTCCCTGCCGTGACGGTGTTGGGGTTCGTTTTCATTTATGTTGCTCTATTATCACCTGCATTGGTTGGGTTAACGCGTCCGTTAAAGGGCGCGCAAACCGCCGATGCCTTGCAGTACGGATTAACGGTTTTGAAACAATCGGCCGGCACGACGTTACGTTATGGCTTTACGGCAGCGGTAGTGGCCACGGTTCTGGGGATCGTCCTCAGTTTGACCTGCGGCAGATGTCACCCGTTTCGATTGACCGTCCTTCTGTTCAGTTTTCTGGTACTGTCCTTGCCGCCTTCGCTCCACGCCTTGGGCTTTGCCGGGATGGCTGCGCAGTTGCCGAAGTCGTTCGATTGGTTTATGCGCGGCGGGAACGCAGTTGGCATTGCGTTCGGCCTGCGGTTGTCGCCGATTCCGGCCTTGTTCTGCTTGAGAGCCTGGTCAGTCATGCCGGAGTCATGTCACCAGGTTGCGGTGCTTCACGGGGTTCCTGCTTTCCAATATCTTTGGAGAGTCGCCCTGCCGCAGCTTGCCCCTGCGATGGCCGGCTCTTTGTTGCTTGTGGCGTTGGTCTCAATCGCTGACGTTTCGAGCACTCTTCTTTTGCTGCCACCGGGGGCAGGCACCTTCACGAGCCGGATCTTTGGGGTTATTGACAATGCCTCAGAACGCATTCTTTCTGGTTTATGTGTCGTGTACGTCCTGAGCGGCTTTATTCTCGTCGGCTTTTTTGCAATCGTTGAAGCCCTCTGGCGCAGGCGACTAGGAGGCTCAAGGTGAGCGCCCTGGCAGAGATGGAGAATCTGAGCAAAGCGTACGGACGCAACCGTGTGCTGTCGGGTCTTTCGATGTCCGTCCAGGCCCAGCGAAACCTGCTCCTTACCGGGCCCTCCGGCTGCGGTAAGTCCACGTTGCTGCGGTTGATCGCCGGACTGGAAACGTTGGACGAAGGCACCATCCGTATCGAAGGAAGCCTAGTCTCGGAGAGAGGCAGAATAGTACGCGCTCCGCACAAAAGAGGGTTGGCGATGGTGTTCCAAGACCTGGGTCTATGGCCGAACCTCACCGCGTTCCAGAATGTAATGCTGGGACTTGCACGCGTCAGGCTGTCGCGCCGGGAGAAGTCGGAGCGCGTTCGGGCTATCCTCAAGGCCTGCGACATGACGTCGAAGGCTGATGCACGGCCCCCTCAACTTTCCGTGGGTGAACAGCAGCGCGTCGCCCTGGCCAGAGCAATGGCGGTGCGGCCCAAACTCTTGCTGCTGGACGAACCATCCCTTGTGTTGGTGAGCCATAATCCATTCGATGCCAATTCGATTTCCGCCGATGTGGCGGTCTTGGAAGCCGGCACTATTCGCGAAAGCGGCTCGTTGGAACAACTGCACAATCGACCCAGGAGCCAGACACTTCAGGCATGGAAGAATGAAACTCAGCCTCCACACGTATGAGCCGTTGACCTGCTCTCTCGTGAACCAGCCCCCTCACCCCTTCCCTCTCCCCCCGCTGGGGGGAGAGGGTGCCCGAAGGGCGGGTGAGGGGGCGGTTCATGGTCCCAATGCGAGGCGCAAGCCATGACCAGCCGATGCACGGTAAAAACTTGCGCAACGAACGAGGCTGTGGACTAGATCGTGCTGTCAAAGGCCGGGATAAACGCGTGACTCTAATGAAACGACCATTGTTGTTTTGCATCGGCGTCGCGGGGCTGAAACTGTTCGCCGTGATGAATTGGGCTCAAACTGCCGTCAACCCTGTTTTTTTAAATTTTCGCTTCCCGCAACCGGCCGTGTATCGCCTCGAGGCGAGCGCTGCGTCGAGGCAGACTGCGGTCGCAAAAGCCGAATGGGTGAAAGGTTGGCCGCAAAACGGTTCGACCAACTTCGTGGAATTCGGCAGCCGGGTGGTGCTCCACGTTCAGTCCACCAACAGCCTGCCGCGTCTGCTGGCTGGAAGCCCGCTGACCCTGTCGCGCGTGGTCGCCGACAAAGTGTTCATTTTTCAGGCGCCGGACGCGTACAGCGCCGCGCGCGAGGCACAGCGGCTCGCCGCGCAGCCGGAAGTCTCGGCGAGTTACCCGGTCGTGCGCCAGGCGGCGGCGTTGCACGGCCCTTATGCGCCGCAGCCTGGCGATCCCTATTTTATTTACCAATGGTATCTGGAGCACCGTAACACCGACGGCGCCGTGACCGGCCCGGACCTGAACACGCGCGCCGCATGGCCCTACACGCGGGGCGAAGGAGTTGTGGTGGCGGTGGCCGATCTGGGAGTTGAATTGGTTCATCCGGACCTGGCGCCGCGCGTTGCGGACGCGCTGAACCACAATTTCACTGATTCCAGCACCAACGGCCAGCCTTTCGGACGCAACGCCAGTTGGGCGCACGGGACGGAGGTGGCCGGCCTGATTGCGGCGGAGGGAAGCGACGGGCGCGGCATGATCGGCGCGGCGCCGGGCGCGCAACTGGCCAGTTGGGTGATCTTCAACACCAACCTGACGCTCGTCAGCGACGAGCAGTTGATGGACATGTATCAGTTCGCCTCGAACGTCGTCAGCGTGCAAAACCACAGTTGGGGGCACAACCTGGAAACCCAGCAAGCCCCGACGTTGCTGGAGCAAATTGGCATTTCCAATGCCGCCTCGCTCGGACGCGGCGGTCGCGGCGTGGTGATGGTGCGCTCCGGAGGGAATTCTCGGACTCGCGGCGACAACGCGGATGATGACGGATATTTGTCCGACTCGCGCGTCATCGCGGTCGCCGCGGCGCGGGTGGACGGCCGCGCGGCCAGTTACAGCGAGCCGGGCGCGTGTGTGCTCGTGGCCGCGCCAAGCGGCGACACTGGTTTTCCGACGTTGTTTACCACTGACTTGCTGGGAACGGACGGAGTGAACCAGATCAATTTCGGGGATACCAACCTTTCGAATTACGCGTTTGACGCTTTCGGATTCAGCGGCACGTCAGCTTCAGCGCCACTGGTCTCCGGCGTCGTGGCACTGATGCTGTCAGTGAATCCGAACCTGACTGCTCGCGACGTGCAACAAATCCTGATTCTCGCGTCGCGCCATTTTGATCTGGCTGATCCTGACGTGGTCACCAACGGCGCGGGTTTTCGCGTCAGTCACAACGTTGGATTTGGCGTGCCGGACGCGGGTCAGGCGGTCTCACTGGCGCGCGGTTGGTCGAATCGTCCGCCGGCTACCCGCGTCACGCTGACGGCGACAAACACAGCCGCGATTCCCGACGACGGCCTGCGACTTTTAGTCATCGGCAACGGCGTGCCGGCCAATCTGGCTTCCATCCGCACACTGCCCGGGACCGGCCCGCACGCGGACACACCCACCGCTCTGTTGCCGCTGGTTGATGTGGGGCTGGCCACCAACGCGATCACCGCCAACCTGACCAACAAGGCGGCATTGATTGAACGCGGGACAAACAATTTTTCCGACAAAATCAACTTCGCAGCTCAAGCCGGGGCCGCCTTCGTGGTGGTCTATAATTTTGCCACCAACACGAGCGGCAGCGGTCCGCCGGGCGGCGATCAACTCATTCCTTTGGGCGGAACGGACTACACGCCCATCCCCGCGGTGTTCATTTCCCGTAGCGACGGCGTGGCGCTGAAAAATCTGTTCGCGACGAACAGCGGCGCTCTGGCGCAAATTCATCTTGAAACGACGAACTACCTTTTCACCGTGACCAACACGCTGGTCTGCGAGCACGTGGCCGTGCGCGTGCAAACGGACCATCCGCTGCGCGGCGATCTGCGCATCACACTGGTCTCGCCGCGAGGCACTCGCAGCGTGCTCCAACGCTACAACAGCGACACCATGGCCGGCCCGGTGGATTGGACTTACTACTCGACCCACCACTTTTTCGAGAGCAGCGCCGGGACCTGGACGCTGGCCTTCAGCGATGAACTCCAGGATTCCACCGGCTCGGTTCAACTGGCCAGCCTGATCATCGAAGGCGTCGCCATCACCGACTCTGACCACGACGGCCTCGATGATGACTGGGAAAGGGCGCGCTTGGGCAACAAGCTCGATTACAGACCGCAAGATGATCCTGACGCCGACGGATACTGTAACGCGCGCGAGCAAGTCATGGGCACAGACCCGCTCGCGGCCGACGTTGCGTTTCAACTCAACCTTTCGCCGTGGAACAAAAAATTGGCTCGTCTGAGCTGGCCCGGCGCGACGGACTTGAATTATGAAGTGCTGGCCGGGACGAACGTCGCCGCGTTGACGCTGCAAACCAACCTGCCGGGCCGGTTCCCGGAGACCGAATGGTTCACGCCTTACACCAACGCGACCCAACAGTTTTTCCGCGCGCGCGCCGTGCCGGCGCCCTGAATTGTTGATTTTGCCGACCACCAATTCACGAACTCGGCTCGGCGGTTTCAATCGTTGACCACCACCACCTGCAGTCCCGCCCGCTCCAGCACTTCGTACGGACACAACCAGTAAATGCCCGGGGCCAGAGGACTGGCGCGCTCCAAGACGCTGCCGCGCCGTCTCACGTTCCATTGGGGTTCATGGTCCCAATGCATGCGGAAAAACGAAAGCGGGCGGTGGGGCGAAAACTTCATCGCGCCGCAAACGCGAGGTCGGCAACGCCTATAAAAAATAGTGCAAAGTAGTTCTTGATTTGGACCCCGGATAGGCTACAAGAGAAGAAAATGAATTAACCCACAACATTCAAGCGCGAGGTGCAACTATGAGCAACCAGGGATCGTTGTTTCGGTATTCGCAGCGAGGAATCTCTCGACGGAACTTGATTCGCGGCGTAGGCGCCGCCGGGGCGGTTCTTAGTTCCGGGCTTTGGACGCCAGCGCGCGCCCATAACGACAAACACAACAAACACGGTCGTGAGGATCATGAAGATCATGATGAAAATACGACCCAATGTGCATTCCCTCTCCCGATACCCCATACGACCGCTGGGCCCTTTGGCCCGTTGCACTTCTATTTCCCGGGCCCTATCGATGGCTCGGCTGTGCCCTCATTAGATTCTACCGGCGCCCACCCGGAAGGGCGCGATCCATCCACAATAACTAATTTCGAGGGGTTTGTCGGCCAGGTCGACCTCACGTTCGGCGGAACAGCTATTGATACCGGCACCGGCAAGAAAGCAGATTATACGTTCCACACAGACACCCGATTCATGCGAGGCGAATTTATCGCCTCGGATCAGCGGAGATACGAGGGCGCCTTCGCCTTCATATGAATTGACAGCGTAACAGCGAGCCCGTTGGGCTTGCACTCGTATGATCCGGGGACCTCTCCAGCTTTACTTATGTGGACCGTTGAGATCCCCGAAGGAAGCGTGCATGTCGATTTGGCCAAAGGCGAGGCTACTCTTCATGTACAGAACTTGTGCAGCGCATTCGACGCGTTCACTGTGGCGAACAGTTTGGACCAAACGCACCCGCTGGGTCTGGTAAGCGCTGTGATCGAGTCGCTTCGCATTCAGTGGACGGGCGTTAAACAGCGGCGATCATTCAACAATAAAACGACCTTCAGGGGGGAGTTTATCGAGAACTCCGCTAGCATCGACGTGACGGCGACGACACCAGCGACCGAGCCTCCCTTTACACCGAAGGCGCAAAACGGCTTCGAGTTTATTGCGGACCCGAAGACGACGGTGACTAACTTTGCGCAGATTGGGTTTGAGAATAACGGCGCGTTGTTCTAATACCCAACAGGCATTCAGTTGGAATGAGGCGGCAAAGAGGCCGACGCTACTCCAAATAGCCTTTGTCGGGCAACAGACCGTGGCGCGACAAAGCCTCGCCGGTGGCGCGAATCACGTCGGCGGGCAAACAGTCCCCGGCGTGCAGCCGCGGCGGCGCGGCGGCCTGCGCTTTTGGACCGCAGGCGAAGAAATGGTCCATCGCTTTGTTGGCGTTGGCGAACGGATTGCCGTGAGGCAGGCCCGTTACGATGCCAAAGACTTCGTTGATGCACGCAGTCAAACGTTCGGACATTTCCTGCGCCGCCTTCAAGCGCCGGGCGGCGATGTCTTCAATGAGCCGGTGAAACTGGCGCGCGAAACAGTTGGCCGTGCTCAAAAGGAAACCGTCGTAGGGGCCTTTGGCAGCCTTCAGCCATCGGACGTAGTCGCCTTCGGCGCCGCGCACGAGGAAAACGTTTTCCAGTTTCTGGCCTGAAAGCGCCACGTGGTCTGCGCCGCTGGTGTCCTTGAGCAGGATGAAATTCGGGTATTGCCGCGCCAGCGAGGCTGCCAGCTCAGGGTGAATCTCGTTTTGCGTGATTTGCGGCAGTTGATAAAGCGCAGTGGGCAAGCCGAATTCCAGAACAGAGCCAAGCGCCGCGCCAATTTGCTGTTGAGTCAATTCCTTGCCCCGCGGCGGACAAACCGTGAAGCCGCAAGCGTGCGACTTGCGCAAGCCGGTTTCGTCGTCAATGGCGCCCGCGCGGGAGTTAAGCCAGTCCATGGTTTGTCGTACCGCCAGGCGCGCTTCTTCACCGTCCGTTTTCAGCACGCCGATAAGCGAGTGCAGATTGAGCCGGCCAATTTGCTCCAGAGCGACTTCCAACACCTGCCGCGTTTCCTGTTCTCCCATTTCCCAACCATCCCCGGTGGAGCCGGGAACCAAAAAGCCTTTCACATACGGCGACAAATGGCGGAGATGCGCGGCGAGGCGCTCACCGTCAATCGCGCCGTCGCGGTCGTAGTGCGTGATCAGCGGGCACCAGAGCACGGGAATACCCTCGGGAAAAAGCCGCGCCAGCAGTTTTCTGCGTTCGACGGCGGTTAGAGTCGGGCGGCTCATGGCGTTGCCTTCCCGACGTATCCGGCGACGGGTTTGCCGTTGTCGCCCAGTTTGCCGCAAGCCCAGAGCAGCCCGTTGGCGAGAAGTTGGAGATAGTCCGGCGATGCTGCGGTCTTCAGGTCGTGGCCGAGCGTGGTGGCAAAGACGCGTCCGCCGCCAAATTGATAAGTCCAGCAGACGACGTGTTCCCGGCTGTCGCGCGGGCTTTTCGCCTGGAGCAGTTGATGCGATTGCGGGTCGATTGAAATCGTCTGATAAAGCTCATCGCCATGGGTCTTCCAATCGTCCGGAAAAGCTTTCGTGATGGGATCGTGCTGGTCGAGTTTCACGACGGTGAAAGGGCCGTACGGATCGTGGACTTTCGACCTCATGCCGCAGCACGTTTCCCATTCATGCACTTTTTTGGATTGGCGAAACGCGTGAACGGCGCAATGAATCATCACGGCCGGCTTTCCGTTGCGCGCCGCCTGGACGGCATTTTCGAGAACGACATCCGGCGCGTCATCGAAGCAAACGTCATAGACCACCACGTCGTAAGGGTCGGCAAAGGTGGCGTTGGTCAGGGCGTCCAGGTTGAACGCCGTCGTGAAGCGCGCGTTGACGAGCTTGCTCAGGTTCGAGGTCAGATGGGGCGCGAGACTCTTGTAATCGTGATAGCCGCCGCCGGTGAGGAACAGAGCTTTCAGTGGAGCAGGGGAAGGATTTGTGTTTTCCGCGCGGTCCGCGGCCAGGCGGCGAACTTTGATGTCGCGTAACGCGCCTGTGGTTTGCCAGGTGGCCAGTCCGAAAGGCTTGGACAGGTCAATGTCGCCGGGGCGCAGCGAGATTCTTCGGTCAACGATCGACTGGTCCACGATCTTTTCGTCGTCTATCCACGTTTCAATTTTCTCTTTCGTGACTCGGAGTCGAAGTCGATACCAGCGGCGGGAGTCCAACTTCATGTATTTGGTCGTCTCATTTTCGGAAGCGTCGAGGCCGTCAATGCTCGACAGGCCAACCACGCCGCCGCCCCAGCCGCCGACAATCCACGTGCAAAAGGCGTCTTTGACCGGGAACGTCAGCCCGCAGAAAAAATCGCCCCCGTCCACCTTCATCGCTTCGAGCGAAACTTCGTAGTCGCTCTTCGGAATCTCGTTGGTCCAACTGACGCCGGTCAGCATCAGTCCGGAGTGAAGCATGAGCTGGCCGTTTTCGACGTTCACTTCGCCGCGGCCTGCGAAATCGGTGATCTTCCACCCCTTGAGCGTTTTGCCGTCGAACAGGCTCTGCCCGTCACCGCCCTGGCTCAGCACAGGACTTGTCGCGGACACGACCGCGACAGTCAGCAGAACCGCGTGACACCACGTCCGGCGCTGGCGAACCAGGCTAGTCGATTTCAGAACGGACGCGAGAAAGCGCAAAGCTCGGTTCAATTGCCGTCGTCGGTTCATCTCTCTTCGTGGCCCATAGTTCGCTTCTTTTGTGGCTGAAAAAAACAAAAGAGTCGAGGAGAAGAAAATGAAAAAACGGGCAGGGCCACAACTTGACACTACCACCCTATCGAGTCCGGTTTGCAAAATTTCCGAAGACCCCTCAAACCGCCCCCTCACCCCATCCCTCTCCCCCTCCGAGGGGGAGAGGGTGCCCGACTTGTCCGCCGTAGGCTTGGCGAAGGTGGAAGGGCGGGTGAGGGGGATGGTTCATGGTCCAATGCGTGCGCAAAAGCGAAAGGAGGCTCCCCATAAACCCGGAGGAACATCCGACATCGAACATCCAACGCTGAACATCGAATGGCAGCTCGAATCCTCGCTCACTTCGGCGTTCGGTGTTCGGTGTTGGACGTTCGATGTTTTCCCTCGGTTCAGGGTTTCAACGCGCGAATCTTCATTTCGGGATTACCTGCCGTTCAGCGCGTTGGTGATTTTCCGGGTCGCATCCGCCGCGGTGAGTTGACCTGCAGGTCCCTGTCGTCTTCATCGTCGTCGGAGGGATGGTTCGAGCGGGTGACTGTGATGGTGAACGATGTGCTTACCGTCGCCAGTCCGTCGCTGACTGTGACGGTGGTCGTCGCAACGCCAACCTTTTTGCGTGTCGGTGTGACTGTGATGGTGCGATTCGCGCCGGAGCCGCCGGACCTGATGTTGCAGTCCGGCACCAGGGTCGGGTTGCTGGACGTGGCTGAGACGGTCAGACTTCCCGGATTGTTGTCCATGTCCCCGACCGTGAAGGCAATCGGCCCGGTGGACGAGTTCCTTGCGATTGTCTGATTGGCAATCTTGCTGATCGTCGGCGCGTCATTCACCGACGTGACGTTGATGCTGACGGTCGCCGGAGCGGAGTCCAATTGGCCGTCGGTGACCTTGAACGTGAAGCTGTCCGCGCCGTTTGCGTTGGCGCTGGGCGTGTAGGTCAGATTGGGCGTTGTGCCGCTTAAAGTGCCTTTGGTCGGGCCGGTCAGAACCGCGAACGTCAGTGGGCTGCCTTCGACGTCGCTGCCGGTAAGGGTGATGACCACCGCCGTGTCTTCGAGCGTGGTGACTGACTGACTGTCGGCTACGGGCGCGTCGTTTACCGGAGTGATATTGATGGACACCGTCGCCGTCGCTGAGTCGAATTGACCGTCATTGGCCTTGAAAGTGAAACTGTCCGAGCCATTGAAGTCGAGGTTGGGCGCGTAAGTGAGATTGGGGAGCGTGCCACGCAAAGTGCCGTTGGCCGGACCGGACACGACCGCGAAGGTCAACGGGGCGGCTTCGGCGTCGCTGCCGCTCAAAGTGATCGCAACCGCCGTGTCCTCCGCGGTGGTGACCGATTGCGGATGGGCGACGGGCGCGGTGTTTGAAGCCGAGGCGAAAACGTAGGCGGCGCCATTTTGATATTCACCGGCATTAGGATCGCCAGCCAATGGAGCGCCGACGACAATGGTGGGTCCGTCGGTGCCGACCGAATAGCCGAACTGGTAGTAAGCGCCGATGTCGTTCGAAGCCAGTTCAGCGGTCTGGTTCCAGGCCGTTCCGCTCCGGGTAAAGAGATAAACCGATCCCCCGCCGGCGGCAAACGAGCTGTCGAAACGAGAGCCAATGACTGCGGTGTCGCCCTTAAAGCCGACGGCGGAGCCAAAGCCGTCGGTGGCAGCGCCGTCCGACGCGACAAGTCTGGCCTGTTCATTCCAGGTTGTCCCGCTCCGCACGAAGACATGAGCCGATCCTGGAACGTCTGCGAAGTATAGATTTCGTGGCGCGCCGGCGACGGCCGTGTCACCG
>QHOP01000551.1 GCA_003219345.1 Verrucomicrobiota bacterium | reverse complement strand
CGACGCCGACACCTCGCCGCGCGCCGGTTATAGCGGCGCCGTGGCGTGGCTGGTGGTCGCCGCTTTCACTTGGTTGCTGCCGAGCGTGACGCCACCCAAATCCGCCGAACACCTCACACTGCGCCAACGGCTCGGTCTGGACGCGTTATCGCTGCTCAAGAACCACGATCATCGCGTCGTGTTCATGACCGCGGCGTTGTTCAGTATTCCGCTGGCGGCCTTTTATCCCTACACACCACCGCACCTGCTGGAACTCGGCCTCAAACATACCAGCGCGTGGATGACGCTTGGCCAGGTCACCGAGATAGTCGCCATGTTCGCCCTGGCGCGGCTCCTGACGAGCTGGCGGCTCAAGTGGATCTTCATCACGGGCCTCAGCTTCGGCGTGCTGCGCTACGCACTGTGCGCGCTCGATGGGAAGGCGTGGATCCTCTTCGGCGTCACACTGCACGGGTGCTCCTTCACGCTGATGTTCATCACCGCCCAGATTTATGTGGACAAACGAATGGACCGCGCCTGGCGGGCGCGGGCACAGGCGCTGCTGACCCTGATGATGAGCGGCGTGGGCAATCTGATCGGCTACCTGGGCACCGGCTGGTGGTTCGCCGCCAACACACGCCCGACCGGGACACAATGGCCGCTCTTTTGGGGCGGCCTGGCCGCGGCGGTGGCCGTGGTTTTGATCTACTTCCTTGTCGCGTATCACGGGCGGGGCAAAGGAATTTCAACCGCTGATGGATTCTGATTGACGCTGATTCTTTTCAACGCAGAGACGCCAAGAAGCAAAGCCGCAAAGAAGTTGAACCACGGATGAACACGGATGGACACGGATTAACGGACTGAAGCCCAGAAGACAATAGCCAGAGCAAAGAGAGTTTGCCAGCGACGCCCTGGGCAAATCGTTTCGAAGAGTTCCCAAACCCCAAAGAGGCGGCTGAGCTTTTAGCCGCTCATGAACGCGAATTGACGCTGATTCTTCACCCTCGCCTGCGCTGCTCATTTGCGTTCTCTGTGTTCTTTCGCGGCTAGGTTGAATCCGTGTCCATCCGTGTTCATCCGTGGTTAAACAATTCCGCCTTCAACTTTGTTTCGGCGCAAGAAGTCAGCCAGTTGGTTGAAAGTTGAGAGAGAATTCGAGGCGGAGAGGGAGAACGTTGGTGTGGTTTGCGGCATTGATAGAGTTTGAGACAGGCGGGACGCACTGTCCTACGGTAGCAGCCCCAATCCGTGTTCATCAGCAGTTTCCGACTTCCTTCGAGTACGGCGGTCTCTGCGTTCTTTCGCGGCTGGGTTGAATGCGTGTTCATCCGTGGTTGAATAATTCCGCGTCCTCACGTCGGCGGCTACAGGCCGAAGATTTCATTTCGTTGTGGCCGGAACCTTCAGCGCACGCCGTAGCTCCGACGCCATCCAGCGCAGCTCCTCCTGGTCGCGTCCCGCGAAGAAGCCGACTTTTTTGCCGTTGACGGGACGAATTTGCAGCTCGATGACCGGCGCGTTGTTGATTTCCATGCCGCTGGTGTCGGCGCGGATGGCTGCGATGTTCTCACGGTTCCAATCCCATCTCTTCGCCCCAAAGATCCCGATTTGCGCCACCTTCAACTGACCGTTCTCGACCAACAGCATCGCCCGCCGTCGGGCCATGTCGATGGCACCTGTCAACATGCTCAAGCCGACCAGCCAGAAGACGCCAATAAGCGCCCATCCTACGAATGGATTTCCGCGAACGTTTTTCGCGCTTGCGATCGCTATGCTAATCACGGCCACGATCAAACACCACAGGATGCCGAACCCGAACAGTCCCTTGCTGCCTTTGCGCAACCCGGCGGGAGGAACCACGAGCAGGACGCCATCGGGACGGGGCTCCACGCGCACCTGGCTGTTCGCCGGCTCTGGAGCCAGTCGCGCGGATAGCCAATCGCCACCAGTCGCGGTTTGCCTTCTTCGAATTCAGCGGCCAGCGCGCTGAGTTCGGCCAGCGGACCCGTGGTCACAGGCTGGTTGTTGATCTTCGCTCCGCCCGAGCTGACGGAGAGCTTGAGGATGCGACTCTTCTGCAGGCGCCGACGCCAGCGGACAGGACCCACATAATCGAGAACCGACAGACGCTTCTGATGCCATTCCACGCGGCAGCGGCCGAATAGCACGAGCAGACCCAAGCCGAGTGGAACCAGGCCGGCCACCACGAACGGGACGAGGAACACGGCGAAGCCAAAGTCGCCGGCAGTGGCCTTGCCGGCAATGATGCTTTTCAAAGACCGGAACAAACCGGTTGCCGGGATCGAGGCGAACACAACGCCAAACGCAACGAGGAACAAGACCAACCAGCGCAATTTTCCCAACGGCCGGGCGGGCAGCGTGTAACGCACGTCATCCCGGATGGCTTGAACGTGAATAGCGTGTGGCAATGGCGCAGGCATATCCCCGGAGATCATAGCAGGCACAACGCGAGCGAGTCGAGACCGTTGCCGTGACCGCAGACGAACGCCGGGAAGCAAAGCCGCAAAGAAGTTGAACCACGGATTCGTGTCCATCCGGGTTCATCCGTGGTTAAACAATCCCGCCTCCTCACGCCGGCGGCTATAAGCCGAGTTTCCTGAACCGGTTCTTCACTTCTTTGAAGTGGAAATCGAGCGAGCAGAGTTTTTCGAGTTCGCCCGGTTTGAAATGTTTGCCCACCTCAGGATCGGACTGGAGTTGCTTCACGAAGTCGGCGTCGTCGCGGCCGGCATGTTTGACTTCCCAGGCCTTCATCGCGTTGCGTTGAACCAGTTCGTAAGCCTCCTCGCGCGTCAACCCTTTGCGGATGAGGGCGAGCAGAACAGTTTGCGAATTCCACATGCCCAGGCTCAGGCCGAGATTTTTCTTCATGTTCTCCGGATAAACGGCGAGACCGTCCATGAGCCGGATGAGCAGGTGGAACATGTAGTCGAGCAGCGTGCAGGAGTCGGGGAAGATGATGCGCTCGACCGAGCTGTGACTGATGTCGCGCTCATGCCAGAGCGCGACGTTCTCCAGCGCGGCGATGGCGTTGCCGCGGAGCACGCGCGCGAGGCCGGTGAGGCGTTCCCAGGTGACAGGGTTGCGCTTGTGCGGCATGGCGCTGCTGCCTTTCTGGCCCTGGGTGAACGGTTCCTCAGTTTCGAGGACTTCGGTGCGTTGCAGGTGACGGAACTCGATGGCCCAGCGTTCGATACTGGCGCCAACGAGGGCGAGCGTGTTCATGAACTCGGCATGAATGTCGCGCTGGACGATTTGTGTGGCGATGGGCGCGGGGCGCAGGCCGAGGTGTCTGCACACGGCCGCCTCCACGGCGGGAGACAAATGGGCGCTCGTCCCCACGGCGCCACTGAGTTTGCCGACAGCAGCGACGTCGCGGACGCGTTCGAGCCGTTCGTGCGCGCGACTGAATTCGTCATACATGAGCGCGAGTTTGAGGCCAAAGGTCGTCGGTTCCGCGTGGATTCCGTGGCTGCGTCCAATGCACGGTGTGAGCATGTGCTCCTTCGCCCGGCGGGCGATGACCTTGCGCAGTTCCTTCACCTCGGGGATGAGGAGGTCCGCGCTCTGGACCAGCTGCACGGCGAAGGCGGTATCGACGATGTCGCTGCTGGTGAGGCCGAAGTGGAGCCATCGGCTCGCCGGGTGGTTGATCCTCTCGGCGACGGCGGTGGTGAAGCCGACGACGTCGTGGTTGAGCGTCTTTTCGAGTTCCTTCTGGCGTTCGACCAACTCCGTTGGATGGCTGTGAAAGTAGTCCGCGCCGGATTTGATCCGCTCGAAGTCGGCCTGGGGCACGATGCCTTCGTTGACGAGCGCCTCGGTGACGAGGAGTTCGATCTGCAACCAGATCCGGAGCTTGTTTTCGTCGGTCCAGATGGCGCGCATGGCCGGACGCGAATACCTCTGAATCATGGCCCGAAGGTAGGATGTCAGGAGTCGAGAGTCGAGTGCGGAGTGCAGCCGCCGAGGTGACGAGGCGGAGCACATCCTCCAACGACCCTGCCATCCGCCTCCTACTCCGAAAATGGGATTGGAGGAAACGCTCGCCCTCACCCCCAGGAC
>QHOP01000128.1 GCA_003219345.1 Verrucomicrobiota bacterium | reverse complement strand
GAGCGGAAAATGTTGCGCGGCGACGCCCCGACGTCGTTGGATGCCGAAATCCAGGCGACCTGGGATTTGGGGTAGCTTTCGCTCTTGCGCATGCATTGGGACCGTGAACCTTGGCACCGGGTGCAGAGTGTTCATGGACAGCTTCCACGACCTCACCTTCGCGCATCCGAACCATGAACCGGTCACAACGAACTTTTGTTGCATATGCAACAAAAGATTGCCCCGATGGAGACGCCAGTTCATGGGAAGCCTCCACGATTCCAGAATCGCGCATCGGTATCATGAACGGTGGGGCGAGACTCCGTCGAGCCCTGAGCCCGCAGAACTGGCAGCCAGGATGGCTGCCCCACGACCGCACCGTTCATGGAGCGCCTCTTCGGACTTTCAAAACCCAATGATCCGACTCGTTCAAATCGTTTTTGAACTGCACCTGATACGTTTTTCCCGGCTCAGTTTGCCAGTTCAAGGTGATGACGCCCGGTGAAGAAATTGTCGCGCCCGTGATTTGCAAACCAGCGGGGTTGGTTACGGCGACTTGGAGGGTCTCCTCATCGCTCAAGGCGGGGGAACCGTTGTCGGTGACCCGGACGGTGATGGAGTAAACGCCGGCGCCTTGAGTCGCCGTTGGTGTCCAGGCGAAGAGGCCGCCGGCCGGGTCGATGCCGGCTCCCGGCGGCGCGTTGGCGCCCAGCGAGAAAGTCAAAACCTGCGCGGGCAGGTCGGCGTCGGTCGCGGACACGATGAAACTTAACGGACTGCCCAGGGTGACAGATTTGTCGCCGATTGGCATTAAAACCGGGGCGTAACGGCTCGTCGGCAATACGTTCGAGAAGCCCGGTGTCGGCCGGCTGAAGGAATAAAGACCTCCGCCACTGCCATCGGGCCAGCGGCCCTGACTGACATCATTGGATTGAAGACCGAAGGTGACCGCGTCAATCAACGTGCCATCCGGCGCAATCAATCCAATCGCTTCACCGTCTTTGTTGAGTTTGAAATTGACGTGCAGCTCGCTTCGGTTGGTGTTGTTTGCGCTTGCGCTCGAATCGGCCCAGACCAGCAGGAATCCTCCCGATGGAATGACTTTGCCGGTTGGAATGATGAACTTGGTCATGTTCGTCAGAACGGTCGTCAGCCGAAAGCCGGTCAAGTCCACGGCGTTGCTGCCGAGGTTGTAGAGTTCGAACCAATCGTCGAATTTGCCGCCGACCGGATTGGCAAGCGTGCGCGTGTTGGCGGCCATCCATTCATTGATCCAAAGTGTCACCGGGCGGGAGAGCGCGTTGTTCGTTGCGCCGGGCGAAGGGTAATCGAACGGCTGCACCTTTCCGTTTCGGCCGTCGGGATACCGGCCGAAAGACCGACCGGGAGACATTTGATCGTAATTGAGGTAGTCAATCACTTGTGGCTGGTTGTTGATCAAGCGCGAAAGAGCAACGGAGCCGTTGCCGGAGGCGGGTCGGAAATTGGCGTGCAACTCGGTGGCGGTCGCTTCCGCCGGTTCGCCATCGAGCCAGACGACCAAAAACTGTCCGGCGTTGATCACCGCATCGGGCGGGAAGGCCCATTGCGTGAGGCTCGAATAATTGCCGCTCAGAAAATGACCGCTCAGAGCCAGCGCGTTGGTTCCGGCATTGTAAAGTTCCAGCCACGGTTCGAAGTCCCCCGCGTTATCGGCGAGGGTGTTGAGATTGTCGGCTTGAACTTCATTTAACCACAACGGCGGGAAGGGAGGCATCGACGCCAGCACGTTGTACGGCGCGCCGGGGGTGGCGGGATCGAGCGTGGTTTGCGGCGGCTGAATGCTGTGGGTGCTGACAATTCCGCTGCCGGACAAACGAATCGTCAGCCCGTCGCCGTTGGTGCTGGGCAAATACCAGTAACTGAGCGTGTATTGCTGGCCGTTGACCAATGGCATTGTGTCCTGCCACACCGAATTCGTTGCCGTCGTCCCGCCGGTGGTGGCGACCAAATGCAGGCTCGCGTTGCCGGAGTGTTTCACGCCAGTGCTGATGGCCGTGGCGGCATGGTTTGGTGAAACATTCCACGGCGGCGTCAGGACCGTTTCGAAATCGCCATTCCTGAGCAAATTCTGCCCGACGCCCGGCGTGTCGCCCGCGACCAAGATCAAGTCGTCCAGGTAAACATCGCCCGCCGATGTGAGATAGACATACAAACGTGAGCTGGAAGCGGTGCCGGTGACGGTGACGAATTTCCACTGTGGCGGAGGCACGTTGTGGGTGTCCACCGCCGCCCAGTTGCCGACGCGATTATTGTCCTGCTCGGGATCAATCAACTGCAACGAAGCACCGGCGCCATCGGCGAGGGCCGGCCAGGGCGGATCCCGGTCGTAGCGGACACGCGTGACAACGACGTCCTGGTCCGGCGTTGCGCCGGGTTTGATCAACGTCAGCGTCTCGCCTCCGTTGTCGAGTTGGCCGTTGAATTCACCGGCAACCGGAATCAAACCGCCAAAAGTCGCCGCGAACACGCCACGATCCTTGGCGAGCACGACGAAACTGTTCGGCGCCATCGTCACGCCTTCGGGGAAAGAATAACCGAGTCCGTTGATGCGGTAGTTGGACAACTCGAAAGTGAAGTCGGTCGAGTGGTTGTAGAGTTCGACGAACTCCGCGTCCGGCACCACCGGATGATACATGATTTCGTTAATGACAATATGGTCCTGTGGCTGTTCGACAGCGCCCGTGTATTGAACTGACACGGTGGCGGTATAGTTGGAAAGCAGGTTGCCGTGAATGTCGTATGCCTGGATCACCAGGGTGTTGCGGGCTGCGCTGAGCGGCACGTTCAGACTCCAATTCGTCACGGAGGTCCAGGTGACCGGGTAAGCCATGCCGTTGACGCGGATCGTGTTCACCTCGACCGGCGCATTTCCTGTGAGCGCGACGAGGTTGTTCGCCGTCGTGTCCGGCCCGCTGGCGGTGAAGTTCGTCGTGTCTGCGGCGGCCAACCTGGACAGAATGCTGGTGCGCGCGCTGGAGAGATAGCTCTTCAAGGTGCTGGGCGTGGTGACGTTGACGCCGCTGGCGCGCGCCAGTACGCGCGACGGAAGGGCGGCGTTTGGTAAATCTGCTGCATCGGGCCGTCGGCGAAGTTGGCGGTAAACAGCTCCTGTCCCGGCCCCCAGGAACCGCTGTTGCCGAGGACAATATTGTAGTCCCAGATGAACAAGGTCCACTTGCCGTTCACCGGCTTGTAGCCATACATGTTCTGTTCATTCTGACAGCCAAAAGCATCCCAATTGCCGACGGCATGTTCGACCGCAAACGTCCGCATCCATTGCTCCATGTCCGCGACGGATTGCAGGCTCGCCGGATCGGACGTGTTCGCCGCATCGATCAGCGCGAAGACATTGGTGTAGTTGTTGGCGGAGCCGTTGACGGCGCGCGACAGGTAATTCCAGCGGTAACGGGCCAGCTTTTTGTTGCCGTCCGCGCCCGCGTAATTGTTGAGCGTGCACCAGGAATTATTGTTGAAGCCCATCTGCTGGGAATTGGCCGTGTTGAACTCGAACCACGGCTGAAGTTTGTAGAGAAAGCCGTCCGCGTCGTCCGGGAAGTATTCATTGATCACTTCGTTGCCCGGCACCTGGGTGTCCTCCATCAACGTACCGCGCCGGCTGCCGTTGACGAACATGGCGACGTAGCGGCGGTACAGCCACGGCAATCCAAGCTTGCGCACCAGCCAGAAACAGGTTTGCTCGCGCTGGATCGAGTTGTCGTCAAACGGCCCGTTTCCGGGCGCGTGGACCTTGTTGAAGTTGTCCGTGCCGAGGAGCAAGTCGTCGAGCGGGAACTCCATCGAGTAATGGCAATTCCCCAACGGCGACGAAAAGCCCTGGTGATACGGGCTGCCGGCATAGCGCGAGCCGAAGTTGTAAATCACGCGGTAATTGCCGTAAACGAACGTGCCGTTGACGCGCTCGTTGCTCAACACGGGCCGGTTGACCCAGGTTGTGATGGCCTTTTGCGCGAACCATTGCCGGTACACACCAAAACTCATCGCCGGCGTCGGGTCATTGAAGCGCACCAGACATTCGCGCGACGGCGCGTCGTCCGGGAACGCGGCGATGGCGCCTCGGCTGTCCGCGGCTTGAACATAAAACGCGACGACGCCACCCGTCAGACCCGGAATCTGCGCGGTGAAAATTCCGTCGCCGGCGATCGTATCGCCGCCTGTGCCGTCGTCGGTCATCGTCACCGCTGAATAGTTGGTAGTCGGATCCAGGCGGTAGTTCAGAACGACGGAGGACACGCCGTCCGGATCATGAACGCGCGCTGTAACTGCCACCGGCTCGTTGGCCGCCGGCACAATGGGATGGTGCGCGACCTGATAGATCGTCGGCCCCGCGTTGTTGACCGCGCGGCTGTTGGGCGCGCCCGGCGTGCCGAGATTGGTCGTCACGGTCATCCGGCCGGTCGCTTCCATCCAATTGCCGTGCACACGCATGACCAACTCCGGCCAGCCGCGGAGCCAGCGGACTTTGGCCCGAATTGTGGCGGTTTCGAACATTCCAAGGGGGCTGGTCAGCCGTCCCCAAATGCGATTGGCGCCCGTGTCGCCGCGGGAACTGGCGCGAATATGGAGCGACTGGCTGCTGTTGTATCCACTCGCGGTTTCAAGCGTCGAACGAACGTGGTTGCCTTGCGGCGTCCAGCCGGTCAGACCGCTTTCAAAAGTGGGATTGGTCACCCGATTGGTTCCGGCGGGAGCGCTGAACACTTCGACGTTGTCGAGCAGACACTCGCCCTCGCCCAGCAGAACAACTTGCAGGTTGTCGGGCGGATCGGCGCCGTTGTCGAGCACGTCGGTGGCCTCGATGTTTGTCCAGGGCGCTTTGCCGGTCTCGTCACTGTCGGCCCAGTTTGAGGGCAGGCGATGGTTCGCGCGCGGGTCAATCAACTCCAGACTGCTGCCGCCTTCGTTTGCCCAATGGCCCCAGCGTCCGCCGGTCGCATAGGTGACGTCGTCCACGTCGATATAAATCGTGTTGGTTTCCACGCTGCCTTGCTTGTTGGTCGCGATGATCTGGTCAGGCATGGCCAGCGCGATGCGCTCACCTTTGCCAAGCTTGCCGCCGAAATCACCCACCGTATTCGCGCCGGTCAGGTTTGGATAACGGGTCATCAAGTGCGCCGCGTTCTTCGCAACGACCAAATAACTATTAGCCGCGAGCACCGTGTTCGTCGGGAACGTGAAATCAATGCCGTCGCTGAATTTCCAACCACTGAGGCCCACCGAAGCAGGTCCCTGGTTGTAAAGCTCGACGTATTCGTCATCGCTGTTCCCGGAAATCGGCGCATACATGATTTCGTTGAGGACGACGTCGCTGACCCGAATGGCGCTGTTCGGCAAGCCGGGCGTGCGCGTTTTCAATCGATAAAACTCGTCCGCGCCGTCGGGACAACGCCCGGTGGAAACACCGTTCTCCTGGCCGCCGAACTTCACGGCATCGAGCACGCGCGAACCATCGGGGTTTTTGAAATAAATCGTCTCACCGCCCGCGCTCAGCGCGAAGCCCAATTTGGACTGGTCAAACACCACGAAGTTGCGCGCCTGAATGACCGTGTTGGTTGGGATGACGAACTTGTTCGTATGCGCGTCATCGGTAAGGATGCAGTTGGAAAGGTCCACCTCCTGATTGCTGTGGTTGTAGAGTTCGACGTAATCGAGCAATGGATCGTCCGTGTGCGCGAGAAACTCGTTGATGACCACCGACCGGAGCGGGCCGGGCCGATACGATTCGAGCGTGCCGGGCGAGCCGCCAACAACCTCACTGATGTCCCACGATTTAGCGAAGCCTTCGCCGTAGGAAGGCCGCGCCAGCACGAGCGAGTGGCCCGTGCCGTCCGCCGCGACCGGCCACGGTGGTTCGTTGGAGTAGGGGACTTCGAGATAGATCGCGCCGGTGTCGTTGCGCAGTCGCACGGTGCCGGAATTCTTCAGCGACCCGGCGTATGGCCCGACGACATTCGTGATGCCGTAAACGCTTTGGATGTCGGTCGGCGATTTGGCCACGACGAGGAATGCGCCGCCCGTCAGAATCGTATTGGCCGGGAACGTGAAATCGAGGTCGCCCGACAGCCGGTATCCGCTGATGTCCTCGAAGAACGGATTGGAGTTAAACAACTCGACGTATTCGAGCAGCTTGCCGTCGGTGCGCGGCGCAGGTTTGTACATGATTTCGGAAATGGCGAGGCCGGTCTTGCGACTCGATGGTCCGAGTGGTTCGCGCGGGGATATCAGGTTTCCGACGATGCCATTGGTGACGAAAGACAAATCGCGGAACCTGGCAGAGGTTATCAAGTTGGTTGTGTGGCTGCTCACGGCGAGACCAAAATAGAGCGGGTTGGTGATGGTCAAACCGGCGCTGCCGAGCGGACTCCAGGTTTGTCCATCCACACTGGCGTAGCCGTTGAATACGTCCCCGGTGCGCTGCAGGCGCAACCAATTCTGCGGATAATTGACAGGAAACGAACCCTTCAGGGTCGAACCACTGCCGGCAACGGAGCGGGTTTCAAAAAAGCAGCCGCTGAGGATTGGCGAAGCCAGCACACTGACGCCGGCGCTGTTGGCATCCAGGGTTACGCGCGCCATCAGGCCGGCCTTGGCCCAAACGTCCGAATTGGCCAAAGATTCCAGGCGCACAGACACGTCAAAATCGTTGGAGAAAACCTGGTAAAAGAAATGGAATTGATCGGACGTTCCGCCGATGTCGGTCCCGCCCGCCCTGATGTCCACGCCCCCGGGCGCCGGCATCGAGGTTCCGGCCAACGCCGGGCTGCCAATGTCTGCGGCCGTAAAATTGGAAAGGTCCAGGTCGTCCGCTGAAGCGACATAAGCTGGAAACAAGCCCGCTGCGAAGAGCGAGAGGAGAACGAGGCCAATCGACTTCATACGGGGTCGTGATATGGATCGGGCGCAGAATAGCAGGTTCAGAGCCAAGGTTGAAGAGTTTTGTCGGGGAAAGATGCGCCATAGGACGCAACTCGACGCCACCACCATTGCAAGGCTGCTCTCCCGCTCCCATGAACCCAGAGGAACATCCAACGCCGAACATCGAATGGCAGCGCGAATGCTTGCTCACGTCGGCGTTCGGTGTTCGATGTTGGACGTTCGATGTTTTCCCTCGGTTCAGGGTCGTAACGCGCGAAATTTTTCGAGGAAATCTCTCCCCGGGGGAGGGTGAAGAGAAACGGCTGTTCGACAGCCACCGACGGTCGCCTATCCAAGGGACTCCTCAGTAGTTCGGGATCAAGCGATAGAACCGCATGGAAATTTCGTTGAGAGGCAGGCGGCCGTTCTGCCCGGTGTCGCGCAACCAGGTTGCGCCCGTGGAATTGCTCGTGACCTCGTCCACGAGCTGCCAGTCGGACGAGAGCGTGTCGGCGGATTCGATCCTCCAAATGCTGTTCGCGGGAACCGAAAGGCCAAGATTGATCTCCGGACCGGTTTGGGGAAGGCCGGGTTCGCGGTTGATGGCGGTGATACGCGGTCCGACGGGCGCATAGGTGATCGCTTTCAGACTGAGATCGAACGCGACATCATCCCAGGACGGCTGCCAGACATTGTTCACTTCGACGGCGATGCAGTTCGTTCCTGGTCGAATCAGATCGAGAAAGGGCGCGAGATCGAAATACTGGACTTCGTTTCCCTGGCCGCTCACAGCGTCGATGCCTGACGTGACGAGTTTCGTCCCGTTGAGGTAAACCTCCAGCGATTTTCCGCCTCCATCGGTGCAGGTGGCGGACAATAGCAGTTCCTCACACGGAAGCGAAGGGGCGATGAAGGTACGGCGAAAATAATATGCCGGCTTTTGAGGCGCCAGGGCGGTGACAATGTTGGCGGGCCCGCTGCCCGCGCCGAATTTACCAAAGCCCATTGGCCAACTCGCGTCGTTGAAGCCGGCGGCGAACCAGTTCGTGGCTGGAGCTTCGACGGAATAACGCCAGGCCGCCGCGAACGGCACCAGGTCAATCCAGTTCGTCGCGTCAGGCGACGGCAGAGTGCGAAAGAAGACGTCGTCGATGCAAACCGATCCGCTGCCGGGAGCGGCGATGGTGTAACGATGTTCCAGTTCGACGTTGGTGAAACCAGGCGGCATGACGAACGTGCGATTGGCGTAGCTCCAATCGGTCGCGTTGGTCCCGATGGCGAAGTGCGGGGTGAAGTAGAGAGGATACGGTCGCGCGGGGCGACTGTTCGTGTCTTCGCCAGTCCTGGTTGAACTCCATTCCAGCCAATGCTCCGATGACTGCGAGAGGCCACCGCTCTTGAAGAAGCAGCCGAAGCTGTAAAGGCGACCGGGGATGGCGGGCAGGTAGGCGTCGGGCGTGCCGTATTGGCCGTATTGAGAAATCGAGCCGTTATTGCCTTTATTGATCAGAGTAATCTCCATCGATTTGCGGCCCTCGTATGCCGCGTTCGTCGTGGCGACCATGTTGGTCCAATCGAGGTCTCCAGTGAACCATTTGTCCCAATGGCTGTTGTCATTCTCCTCGAAGCCACCGTTGGCCACGAGGTTGCCGTTGAGCGCTGAAAGTATGGCGAACGGAGCCGAGTGGACAATGTTCGTTTCGCAAACGGCGGCCACCTCATAAATGTATTGGCAGCCGGGCTTGAGCAGATAATCGGTGTAGGAGGTCGCGTTCGCCGTCAGTGTCACGATATGAGTGAACGGACCTTCCGGTTGTTCCGCGCGATAGATGCGCCAGGCTTTGGCGGTGTTCGTGGCCGGCCCGCCCCAGGAAAAACCGGCACGCCGGAAACCCGCTTCTTTGCGCGTAATCAACGGAGTGCCGGACGGGAACAAAGAAATGCCAAGGTTTCCATCGCGCTTTCGGTTGCCGCGGTGGGTTGACCAGGAGACCGGACCGGCGTTGGTCGCGCCAAAGTTCTGAATGTAAATGCGGCCGGCGAGCGAGCGATAAATGACGTCCAGGCCGTCGCCCCTTACATCCGCCAGCGTGGGAATATGCTTCAGGCCGCCCGGCACCGGCAGGGAAAACTTGAGCGCGCCATCAAGGCTGAAAACGTAGAGAGTTCCGTCGGAAGGATTTTTCTCCGGATTGTAGGTGCCAATGACAATTTCCTCCTGACCGTCGCCGTCCACGTCGCCGACCACGGGCGGCGTCGGCAGGTAGGGATGGAAATTCTTTGGCCAACCTGGCCGGTCAACGAGTTCAACGCCGTTCCAGTAACGGAACGCGATTTCGTACGCATGCGTGAAACTAAGGACATCGATGTGGTTGTCATGATCCGGATTGACCGGAATCATGCAGGCGTTGTTCTGCCATTGATTTAACGGAAAGCTGACCGGTTGCTTCCATTTGCGCCAAAGTATCGCGCCATCGTCATCGAGAATGGTCTCGCTCGGTTGCCAGAGTGGATTGAGCTGTGTGGTCGGGACGAGTACTTCAGCCAACCCATCGCCGTCCATGTCCGCCGTGTAAATGTCCACGCCCAGTTCATAGGAACCGCTCATCAGGCGCTGGTTTTTGCCGAACTGTTTGTGCAGTGTCCCGTTTCCGTAGAGACCGTGCGGCTTGGTTTTATCGAAGCAAACGACGCTGTCGCTGTCGTTCAGGGCATAGGTTTCCAGCGGCTTGTTCTCGTCCGCGTGACCAAGCGCGAGGCCGGATTCCACCAGTTGGTGGAGGTGATAGACGTAGTTCTTCGCGCCGCTGCTGGCGTCGAAGAACACCACACCACCCGACCACGTCTCGCCGACGGTCCCCCATTCGCCAAAACCCCAGAGGTCATTGATGAACGGATTGAAATCCTGGTCACTGCTCGTGTTGTCCGGATCAATCTTCCACGCAGTCACCACTTCCTTCAAGCCGTCGCCGTTGATGTCGGCGACAATCGGGCTGGACACCTGTGAAGAAAAAACAGCCGTGGCTGGAAGATAAGGAATGAACCCGCCGCCGTTGGACCAGTAAAAGCCGTTGGTGACCGTCATGTAACCACTGTCGGGAATGTAATTGAACCGGTTCACTTCGGTGGACCAAACGACCGATCCGTCTCCTCGAAGCGCGATGACGCGATTGCCGCAAGTGAAAATAATTTCGTCACGACCGTCGCCATCCAGATCGTAGAGCGTGGGCGAGACGTTGATCTCCGCGTCGCCCGCGTAAGGGAAGCCGGCCAAGCGCGTTCCGTTCGGTTTGAACGCGTCGAGAAACCATCGACCGGAGGAATCGCGGTAGGGAACGACGATTTCAAGTTGTGGGTCGCTGTCCAGATTTCCAACGGCCAGCGTTCCCAGGTGCCAGCCGCCGTCGCCGGCCTGGAAGGACGAAATCTCTGCGGCTCCCGCCGCGGCCGTGACGCCCAGGCAGATCGCTCCGACCAGGAATCCGCGGGAAATGCCCGCCCGCGCGCCGACAATCCTGCCGACGCCGCTCAAAAACGCAGTCCATCCACGCCTTATCATCAGGTTGAAATCGTCGGCTTTTCCGCATCAGCAAAGAATCGGCGTCCGTCTGATTCCAGTGTCGGTGTTTCACTTACAAGAACCGTATCCGATTACTCTGCACAAATTCGACCGCCCCAATCCTCGCCCGCCAGCCTACTCATGGACCGGTGGATGGGCCACATTTTCTTTCACCACACCGGGCCTCTCCCCGAGGGTGAGGGGAAAACGACGGGTTCGACCGCCACCGACTGTCGTATATCCAGGGGACTCCTCAGTAACATGCCGCCGTCCGCGACAGCCAGTAGAAACTCGCGGGGATGTTGCGCACGCGAGGCCAGGTCCGCTGCTGTCCCGCGCGGGGTTGAATTTATCTTCGCCTTCGCCTTCGCCGCCCCGCTACCATCGGCTCGCGCATGGCTGAACGACTGCCTATTTACGACATCGAACAGGACATCGTTGCCCGTCTGAAACAAAACCGGCGATTGATTCTGTCCGCACCGACCGGCTCGGGCAAATCCACACAAGTGCCGCAGATGCTGCTCAAGCACGGCCTCTTGAAGGAGGGGCAGGTCGTGATCCTTCAGCCCCGGCGACTGGCCACTCGCTTGCTCGCCGCTCGCGTGGCGGAAGAACTCGGGGTGCAACTCGGTCGTGAAGTCGGTTACCAGATTCGCTTCGAGAACGTGGCCGGCCCGGAAACGAAAATTCGCTTCGTGACCGAAGGCCTCTTGTTGCGGCAGATGATTGATAACCCGAAGCTGTCTGGAATCTCGGTCCTGATCTTCGACGAATTTCACGAACGACATCTCTATGGCGACATCACGCTGGCCCGCGCGCTCGACTTGCAGGAGCAAGCGCAGCCCGACTTACACCTCGTCGTGATGTCTGCCACGCTCGATGCCGATCTGCTGGCGAGTTATCTGAAACCTTGCGCCGTGCTGTCCTCCGAAGGGCGAGTCTTTCCGGTCAAAATCGAATACGCGTCGGAGCCCGGTTACACCGACAAACGGCCGATCTGGGAGCGGGCTGCTGAGGCCTTTAGCCGCTACATCCATTCCGGTGGCGCCGGCGACGCGCTCGTGTTTATGCCGGGTAGCTTTGAAATCGCACAAACCATCGAGGCGATCCGGCAAACGGACGAATCGAAGGGTTTTATTCTTCTTCCGCTGCACGGCGAATTGCCGTTGCGCGATCAGGACGCCGCCGTCGCCCGTTACGGCCAGCGCAAGGTCGTCGTTTCCACCAATGTCGCGGAAACGTCGCTCACGATCGACGGCGTCCGGCTCGTGATCGACAGCGGTCTGGCGCGCACACCGCGCTACGACGCTTACCGTGGCATCAACACGCTGCTGATCGAGAAAATCAGCCAGTCGTCGGCCGACCAAGATCAAGCGCCTCGACCTTTCGGAAGTCGTGCTCACGCTTAAGGCCGCGGGCGTGGAGGATTTGAGAAAATTCCGCTGGCTTGAATCGCCGGACGAACAAAGCCTCGCTCATGCGGAGGAACTCCTCGCTGACCTCGGCGCGCTTCAACGTGGGACAGGCTTCCAGCCTGTCTCTGGACAAAGAAAATCAAAAGCCGAGTCTGAAGTCAGAGACAGGCGGGACGCCTGTCCTACCTTCATCACTCCTCTCGGCCGTCGCATGCTCGTGTTCCCGGTCCACCCGCGTTACGCGCGGATGCTGCTCGCCGCGCAGGAATACGGTTGTGTCTATCAAGCCTGCCTCATCGCCGCGCTTACGCAGGGTCGCGACCTGTTGCTTCGCAATGTCGGGCGCGACGTCAACACGACTCGCGAGGACCTTTTCGGCGAGAAAGCTTCGTCTGACTTCTGGATTTTCATGCGCGCCTGGACCTACGCGTCGAAAAACAACTTCCGGCCCGAGGCCTGCCGCAAGCTCGGCATTCATGCCGTCACGGCACGACAGGTCGGGCCGTTGCTCGATCATTTCCTCCGCATCGCCGAACGCGAGGGTCTCGAAGTGAAGCCCCGCGAAGTCCCGGACGAGGCGCTGCAGAAGTGCATCCTGATCGGCTTCTCCGATCGCGTCGCGCGCCGACTCGACTCCGGCACGCTTCGTTGCGAACTCGTGCACGGGCGGCGCGGTGTGCTCGCGCGCCAAAGCGTGGTTCAACACAGTCCACTCTTTGTGGCCGCCGAAATCCGCGAAGTCGAGGGCAAGGACAAAGAGGTCAACACCATCCTGTCGCTCGCCACGGCCATCGAGCCGGACTGGCTGCGCGAACTGTTCCCCGAGGACATCCAGACCGACCTGCGCGTGGCTTACGATCCCACGGCCAGGCGCGTGCAAGCCGCCGAGTTGTTGCGCTTCCGCGACCTCGCTCTCTCCGCCAAACGGGTTGAGCCCCCGCCAACGCATGAAGCGGCCCGTCTGTTGGCCGGGGAAGTCGTCGCTGGCCGCCTTGTGCTCAAGGAATGGGATCACACCGTCGAGCAATGGATCCTGCGTCTGAATCTTCTGAGAAAATGGTGTCCGGAATTCCAACTCCCGCCTATCACGGACGATGACCGTCGCCATCTCATCGAACAACTTTGCCAGGGCGCGTTCGGCTACAAAGACATCAAAGACAAACCGGTGAAGCCGGTCGTGCAAGCGTGGCTGAGCGAGGCGAAACGCGGCCTGCTCGACAAGCACGCGCCCGAACGGCTTGGATTGTTGAACGGAAAAAAACCGAAGGTCAC